>NZ_DBNGPQ010000161.1:0-7833 GCF_057122925.1 Umezawaea sp.
CGAGTACGACTCGTCCACATAGGTCAGTAGCACTGCGTAACGCTACCGAACTGACGGTGACCGATCTCGACTGGGCATCAGCAGTGACAGCCCTGCCCCCACCACGCACAGCACGGCCGTGATCAGGAAGATCTCGTGGTACTCCGTCAGCAGCGCGTCCGTCAGCCCCCGCTGGTACTCCGCCAGCAGCCGCTCGTACTCCTCCGGCGGCACCCCGAACGGCAGCGGCGTGTCCAGCGACGCCGTCAGCTCCCGGAACCGGTGCAGCCCCCACGCGGTCAGCGCGGCCACCCCGATCAGCATCCCGGTCATCCGCGCCACCACCACGGCCGCCGACGCGACCCCGTGCTGCGACGCGGGCACGACGCGCAGCACCGCCGCCGACACCGGCGCGATCACCACGCCCAACCCCAGCCCGGCCACGGCGAGGTCGCGCGTCAGCACCCCACCGGACACGTCCGCGGGCCACTGCGCGATCAGCACGTACCCGACGGCCGCCACCAGCAGCCCGCCGAACGACACCCACCGGTCCCCGAGCCGCCCGGCGAGCCACCCGCCGAGCACCGCCCCCACCGGCAGCGCCACCAGGAACCGGACCAGCAGCGTCGCGGCCGACGCCGAGTCGCGCCCGAGCAGCGTCTGCGCGAACAGCTCCACGTCCACCAGCGTCACCATCAGCGCCGCCCCGGCGAACAGCGAGACCCCGAGGCACGCCAGGAACGGCCCCATCCGCACCCCGGCCGGGTCCAGCAGCCGCACCGGCGACCGGCGCTCCCACAGCACGAACCCCACCAGCACCACCAGGGCCGCCCCGATCACCGGCAGCCCCCACGGCGGCAGCACCGCGTGCTCCGGATCGGGGTTGTACAGACCCACGACGAGCAGCCCGAGACCGAGGGCCAGCAGACCCCCGCCCACCAGGTCGATCCGCACCGCGGTGCGCCGACCAGCGGGAACGGTCCGCTGCACGACCGCCATCGCCGCCAGCGCCAGCGGCAGGTTCACCCAGAACACCCACCGCCAGCTCTGCGGCTCCACGGACTCGAAGAACGACCACGCGTTGAACAGCGACGCCACCCCGACGCCGTACAGCGTGCCGAGCACGGACCCCAGCTCCTGCGCCGCGCCCACCACGCCCAGCGCGGACGACCGGCGGGAGGAGTCCCACAGGTCGGCCACCAGCGCCATCGTCACGGGCAGCAGCGCGCCACCGGCGAGCCCCTGCACGACCCGCCCGGCGACCAGCAGCGGCAGGTCGTCGGCCAGCGCCGTTACCACGGACCCCAGGGCGAACCCGACCAGGCACGCGTGCAGCACGACCCGCCGCCCGAACCGGTCCGACAGCTGCCCGAGCAGCGGCATCCCCGCCACGTACCCGAGCAGGTAGCCGGTCACCACGGGCGTGGCCTGCTCCAGGTGGTTCACCGGGATGCCCAGGTCGCGCACCATGTCGATCAGGACGCCGACCACGACGTACGCGTCGAGCGCGCCCAGCAGAACGGCGGCGGCACCCGCGCCGATCGCCAGCCTCCGACCGCTCACGCCGGCGGCGAGACTTCGACGAGCTTGTCCAGCTCGGACAGCGCGATCTCGACCGACCCGCCGTCCAGTTCGAACCGCGCGACCTGGAGCCGCAGGCTCGCCTTGTCCATCGTGAACCGCGACTTCACGTCCGAGGTGATGCCCGGCACGAGCGCCGCGGCGACGTCCTTCGGCACGGTCCCGGCGACGACGTTCGTCTTGTCGTCGACGCTCTCGGTCTTCACGTCCTTGGCGCTGCGCAGCACCTCGGCGACGCCGCGCTTCGGGTCGAGGATCGCGGTGGGGTCGTACACCTGGCTCTTCAGCACGCCCGGCAGCTTCTGGAACCCGCCGGTCGGGCCCTTGACGTACAGGTCGCCGCCGGAGAGCACGAACTCGACCTCCAGCAGCTGACCGAACTGGTCGGTCTTCGCCCTGCCCTTCGCGTCGCCCGCGGCGTTCAGGTCGCCCTCTGCCCCCTGGACGCCCAGCTGGGGCAGCGAACCGTCCACCTTGATGACGAAGTGGGTGCTCTTGACCTCGGCCATGGTGGCGGCCGACCTCGTCAGCACCTCCTTGCCGTCCGGGAGCGGCTCACCGGAGCCTGACGAGCACGCGGCGAGCAGCGTGACGAGTGCGAGCAGGGGCGCCACCAGGGCACGACGTGCGGACATGGGTGGATCGTAGTGCCCCGCAACGCGCCCCCGACCGGCTTTACATAGGCTGCGCACATGGACCGCCAGCAGGAGTTCGTGCTCCGCACCCTCGAGGAACGCGACATCCGGTTCGTCCGGCTCTGGTTCACCGACGTTCTCGGCTTCCTCAAGTCCGTCGCCGTCGCCCCCGCGGAGCTCGAAGGGGCCTTCAGCGAAGGCATCGGCTTCGACGGCTCCGCGATCGAGGGCTTCGCCCGCGTCTTCGAGTCCGACATGGTCGCGAAGCCCGATCCGAGCACGTTCCAGGTGCTGCCGTGGCAGACGCCGGAGGGCACGAACTACTCCGCGCGGATGTTCTGCGACATCACGATGCCGGACGGCTCGCCGTCGTGGGCCGACCCGCGGCACGTGCTGCGCCGGACCCTGTCGAAGGCCAGCGAGATGGGCTTCACCTGCTACGTCCACCCGGAGATCGAGTTCTTCCTGCTGAAGAGCCTCCCGGCCGACGGCAGCGTGCCCGAGCCCGCGGACAACGGCGGGTTCTTCGACCAGACCAGCCACGAGACCGCGACGCACTTCCGCCGCCACGCCATCGAGGCGCTGGAGGCCATGGGCATCTCGGTCGAGTTCAGCCACCACGAGGGCGCGCCCGGCCAGCAGGAGATCGACCTCCGCTACGCCGACGCGCTGACCATGGCGGACAACGTGATGACGTTCCGCTACCTGGTGAAGGAGGTCGCGATCACCCAGGGGGTGCGCGCCTCGTTCATGCCCAAGCCGTTCTCCGACCAGCCCGGCTCGGGGATGCACACCCACGTCAGCCTGTTCGAGGGCGACCGCAACGCGTTCTACGACGCCGAGGACCCCTACCAGCTGTCGGACACCGGCAAGGCGTTCGTCGCGGGCCTGCTCAAGCACGCCCGCGAGATCTCCGGCGTGACGAACCAGTGGGTGAACTCCTACAAGCGGCTCATCGTCGGCGGCGAGGCCCCCACGGCGGTCTGCTGGGGCCACGCGAACCGCTCCGCGCTCGTGCGCGTGCCGATGTACTCGCCCGGCAAGTCGGCGTCCCGCCGCGTCGAGATCCGCTCGCTCGACTCGGCCTGCAACCCGTACCTGGCCTACTCGGTGATCCTGGCGGCGGGCCTCAAGGGCATCCAGGAGGGCTACGAGCTGCCGCCGCCCGCCGAGGACGACGTGTGGTCGCTCACCGACCGCGAGCGCCGCGCCGCCGGGTACGCGAACCTGCCGCAGAACCTGGGCGAGGCGCTGACCGAGATGGAGAACTCGGAACTGCTGCCCGAGGCCCTCGGGGAGCACGTCTACGACTTCTTCCTGCGCAACAAGCGCACGGAGTGGGACGCCTACCGGCGCAGCGTCACCCCCTACGAGCTCCGCTCCCTGCTGCCGGTCTTGTGAGCGAAAAACCCGTGTGGGTGGTCCACAGCGCCCGTCCGGAAAAGCTAGGTTTGCACACCGTGACAGAAGTGCCGTCCACAGGTGTCCTGATCGAGCCGGAGCCGGAGACCGTCCTCATCGCGTGCACGGTGGCCACGGCCGCCGAAGTGCCCGCGGTGAAGGTGCTGTCCAGCTCCTTCCTGGCCAAGCACCCGGACGCGAAGTTCCTCGCGCTCGTGGTGGACGCCCCGCCGTCCAGCAGGGGACCGGGGCTGATCACGCCCGCCGACCTCGGCGTCGAACCCGACGAGCTGGCCGAGCTGGCGACGGCGTGCACGGCCGACCAGCTCTGCGCGGTGCTGCGGCCCCGGCTGCTGGAGACGCTGCTCGCGTCGAACCTGCCGGTGCTCTACCTCGACCCGTGGATCCAGGTGCTGGACTCGGTCACCGAACCGGTGCTGGCCGCGGTCAAGCGCGGCCCGCTCGTGCTCGTGCCGCGCGCGCTGCGACCCCTGCCGGACGACGGCCTGCGCCCTGAGCCCGCCGAACTGCTGGAGACGGGCGTCTTCGACCCCGGCTTCCTCGTGGTCGCGCCCGGCGCGGAGCCGTTCCTGCACAACCTCGCCGCCCAGCTGCGTCGCACCCCGGACGCGACCAAGGCCGTGCTCGACACCGCTCCCGCGCTGGTCAACCACCACGTCCTGCGCGACTCCACCATCGGCCTGTCCGTCTGGAACGCGGGCCACCGCGAACTCGCCCGCGGCGAGGACGGCGTGATGACCATCCTCGGCACCCCGCTGCGGACGGTCCACTTCGCCGGGTTCGACCCCCGGCGCCCGTGGCTGCTGTCCGCCGACTTCGCCGACCGGCCGCGCACCCTGCTGTCCGAGCACCCGCTGCTCGCCGACCTGTGCACGACCTACCGCGCGGAACTGGTGACCCGCGGCTACACGGTCCAGCCCGTCCCGTACGGCTTCGGCGCCCTCGTCGACGGCACGCCCCTGCCCGACGAGCTGCGGGTCGACTACCGCGAGGCCACCCGCCGCAAGGCCCCACCGCCCGCGTTCGGCGCCGACGGCGGCGCGGCGTTCCTGGCCTGGGCCTGCGAGCCCGTCCCCGACCTGCGCGGCAGCACCCGCTGGTCCGCCGCGCTGTGGCGGGCTGACGAAACGCTGCGCAAGCAGTTCCCCGAACCGTTCGGCGAGGACGCCGCGGAGTTCCGCGAGTGGTGCGCCGGGGTCGGCGTCGCGAGCGGTCGCCTGCCGGTGCCCGCCGTGCCCGGCCCGGCCGTGCTCGCCCCCGCCCTGCTCGACCAGCTTGGCGTGTCCGTGCTCGGCGAGGGCCCGGTCGCGGCCCTCGTCCTGGACGTGGCCCGCGCCTCCGGCCTCCCGACGTCCACCACCGCCGGCTACCCGGTGGTCGTGCGGGTGGGCGGCGAGGAGACCGTGCCCGCCGACCGGTTCGTCGTGGACTACGGCATCGACGCGGGCGCCCACGAGGAACGGCACACCGCGAGGGAGCTGTGGGTGCCGTCCGAGGCCACCCGCGCCGCCGCCGAGCGCATCGGCGGTCCCGTCGTCCGCGTGGTGCCCCTGCCCGTGCACGACACCGGCGAACGCGAACTGCCCGAGGCAGGGGACCGCGACGTCGTCTTCGCCGCGCTCGCCGACCACGCCGTCGACCGCGCGGGCAACGTCCTGGGCGCCGTGTCGGCGTTCCTCGGGGCGTTCCCCGACCGCAACGACGTCCGGCTGCTGATCTCCGTCACCGGTGCGGCCGACCACCCCGAGGCCGCCGAGCGCCTGCGCCTGGCCACGGCCGCCGACCCGCGGATCGTGCTGGTCGAGGACGAGCCGGTGCCGGACACCGTCGACTGCCTCGTCTCCCTGCACCGCGGCGGCGCCTGCGACCGCATCGCCCGGCACGTGGCCGAGCTGGCGGTGCGCGGCATCCCCGTGCTGCTCAGCGACCACGGCGCCGCGGCGGAGCTGTTCGACAAGGACTCCGCCGTCTTCGTCCCCTGCCACCAGGGCGGCAGCGAACCGGACGTGCAGGCCGCCGCCAAGCTCATCCGCAGCCTGGCGTCCGACCTCCCGACCGCCGTCGCCATCGGCGCCGCCGGTCGTGAACACCTCCTGCGCACCCGCTCGCTCGCCCGCGTCGGCGACCAGCTCCGCGAACGCGTCGAGCACGCCTACCGCGGCTGGCGCGCACGCCGCACGGCCGCGAACCCGGCCGCGGCGGTCGACCCGCTGCGCGCCCTGCACTCGGCGAAGCACGCGCTGCTGCGGCAGCCCGACACCAGCTCCGCGAGCCGCATCCCGATGGCGCCCGCGCTGCGCAAGGTCGTGCTGCGCGTGCTCGACCACTACGACAACCACATGCGCGAGGTCCTCACGACCCTGGTCGACGGCGTGGAGCGCACCGCGAGCGAACTCGTCCGCCGCCAGGAGGACATCAAGGCGGGCGTCGGGTTCGGCGAGCTGGAGGTGGTGCGCGCCGAGGTCGAGCAGGTCTCCGAGCGCCAGGCGCACCTCAACGACCAGCTCGTGGGCACCGACGACAGCGTCGTGCGGACGCGGGCCGACATGGCGGCCCAGACCAGGCGCCTGCGCGAGATCGAGGACGCCGTCGTGGGGGAGGCTGCCAAGCGCGCCAAGCAGAACGAGGCGCTCGGCTCCCGGCTCGACAAGCTGACCCACGCCCTGGACCGGACGCTGGACCGGATCGACGCGCTGGAGTCCAAGGTCGTGGAGGTGCTGCGCGACCGCGACCACCGGCTCGACGCCGGGGTGCGGGCCGCCAGCCAGGCCCAGCTGACCGCCGACGCGCTGCGCCGGGTCGTCGTCCGCGAGCACGAGCGGCACAGCGAGGCCGAACCCGAAGTCCGGAGCTCCCTCGTGCTCACCGACGTGGGCCTGCTGCGGTTGCCGTCCGACGACGCGTTCATGCTGCCGCTGCTGTCCAGCAACGGGGTGTGGGAGCCGGAGCTGTCCGAGCTGATCGACTCCCTGGTCGAGCCGGACGGCATCTTCCTCGACGTCGGCGCGTACGTCGGCTACCAGACGATCCGCATGCTCGGCAGGCTCGGCACCAGCGGTGCCGTGGTCGCGGTCGAGCCGTCGACGGGCGCGATGGAGCTGCTGAAGCACAACGTCGAGGTGAACCTGCCCGACCGGATCGGCGAACGGCTCATCGTCGTCGAGGCCGCGGCCTGGGAGAGCGCGGGCGAACTGCGCGGCCAACCGGCGTTGACCGGTGGGATCTCCGTCGAACCGATGGCCGAGGACGCGTCCGCCGAGGTGACGCGCGTGCGCGCCGCCCGGTTGGACAAGGAGCTGGAGGAGATGCCCGAGCTCCGCGGCATGAGCCTCTCCGTCGTCCGGGTGGACGCGCCTGGTCGTGGTCACCGCGCGCTGGCCGGACTCGTCCGGCTGCTGCGCAAGGACCGCCCGCACGTGTTCCTGGAGTTCTCCGCGTCGGCGACCGAGGGGTTCGGCGACGACCCGGTGACGGTGCTCAAGGAGTTCCGCATGTGGGGGTACGACCTGGTGCCGGTGGCGACCAGGCAGCCCGCGCTCCCGGAGCAGATCGTGTCGGCGATGGAGGGTCTCCGGTCGATCACGTTGTGGCTGCGACCGAGGCCCGTCCAGGCGAAGTCGCCGGGTCCGGAGGTCGCCGTACCGGTGCGGCAGGCCGCTGACCAGGCGATTTGACTTCTGTTCACGCGGTGCGTAACTTTCTCCAAGTCGCACGAGCCACACCGGGTCGAGCGGGGGTTGACTCCGCGTTTCGAACCGAGTAGCGTCTGTGGCCGCCCCCGAACCACAACTTTTGAGTCAGAATCGCTGCGCGCGAATCTGATTTCGAAAGCGGCGGATCGGATAGAACTTCCCAGAACTAAATGAACGCCAGTTTCCTTGCTGGGCCGGTTTCCTCCAAGAGGCCGATTTGACAAGGGAAAAGCGGTTCGGATAGCGTCTGGTGCATAGCAAACTGAATGCGAAGCGAGTTTCTGCTGAGCGAAACGGTCCGAAACGGCCGATTTGACAAGGCGAAAACGGAGTTGCTAAGCTTCAGGCACAAACGAAATACCGAATACCTGCCCCGGATCGGGTCGCGCAAAGCGAAACGAGATGGTGTGCGCGTGTTCTTTGAGAACTCAACAGCGTGCCGAATAGCCAGTAACTTATATGAACCCAGTCAATGGGTTTCCTTTGAGATCAAACTGGACAACTGACAGTAATGTCAGTGATTG
>NZ_DBNGPQ010000162.1:0-5771 GCF_057122925.1 Umezawaea sp.
CGGTCACGGCGGCGGTGCCCGAGCCGGTCACCGAGCCCGTGCCGGTCCCCACGGCCGCCGAGACCGCCCCACCGGCCACGACCGAGGCCCCGACCCCGGTCGAGCCCGTCACGGCCGACGCCCCCGCCCCGGTCGAGCCCGTCAAGGCCGAGGCCCCCGCCCCGGTCGAGCCCGTCAAGGCCGAGGCCCCCGCCCCGGTCGAGCCTGCCAAGGCCGAGGCCCCCGCCCCGGTCGAGCCCGCTCAGGCCGAGCCCGTCACGGCCGCGGCCCCCGCCCCGGTCGAGCCCGAGGAGCCGGTGACCGAGGCGCTGCCGGTCCTCACCCCCGAGCCCGCCGCGGCCTCGGAGCCCGCGAAGGCGGAGCCCGCGAAGGCGCAGCCGGACGAGCCGGTGACCGACGCGCTGCCGATCCTCACCCCGGAGCCCCCGGCCGCGGCCGAGGCGAAGGTCGAGGAGCCGGTCACCGAGGCCCTGCCGGTCCTCACGCCGCCGGACGCCGAGCCCGCCGCACCCGCCGGAGCGCCGAAGGCCGGAGCACCGGCCGCCGACGCCGTCGCGACGCCCGCCACCACCCCCCAGGCGGAGGCCCCCGGTCCGGTCAAGGCCACCGACCTGCCCGCGGAACCCGCGAAGGCCGAGGGCGAGCCGGAGCCCGCGGCGGCGGCCGTCCCCGCGGCACAGCCGCCGCAGACGGCCCCCGAGGCCCCGCCCGCCGCCGCGGACGGCACGGGCAACGTCCTCTACCGCAAGCCCAAGCCCGACGACGAGGAGGAGGACGGCGGCGGTCCCCTGCGCGGCAAGGGCCGCCTCATCGCGATCGTCGTCGTGGCGCTCCTCGTGGTCGCGGGCATCGTCTACGCGGTCACGGCGCTCAGCGGCGGCAGCGACCCGAAAGACGCGTCCGCCGGTGACTGCGTGTCCCTCTCGGCCCCCTCGCTGGAGGAGTCGGAGAAGGTCGAGACGGTCGGCTGCGACGCCGACAACGCGCTGCTCCTGGTCGGCAAGGTGATCGGCAACGACACCGACTCGTGCCCGGAGGCGAGCTTCTACCAGCAGTACCCGGTCGAGGGGAAGCCCGCGCTGGGCTACCGCCTGTGCCTGCTGCCGAACCTGGCCGAGGGCGCCTGCTACAAGCTCGACGACCTGAGCGCCAACTACGTCAAGTCGGAGTGCAAGGGCGTCGAGGCGCTCAAGGTCACCAAGGTCATCCAGGGCACCGACGACACCGGCCAGTGCCCGGACGGGGCGGGCGAGTCCTACCCGGAGCCGAAGCTGACGTACTGCTTCGCCCCCGCCGAGAGCTGATCGAGGCCGAATTTCCTACCACCATGTGGGCAATTCTGCCCACATGGTGGTAGGAGTCCACCGAGTTTTTGCCACTTTTCGGTGAATACTGTCAACCCGCCGGGCGTCCGTGCCGATGCCCAGCATCATGCGCAAGATCGTCACCGGCCTCGGTGTGGCCGCCCTCGTCCTGCTCGGCGCCTACGCCCTCGGCCTGTTCGACACCGAGGAGCCGCCGGTGTCGCCGGTGGCGGTCGGCCAGTGCGCCAGCGTCTCCCGCGCGGCGAACGAGCCCCGCTTCACGGCCCTGGACTGCGGTTCCGACCAGGCGAACGTCAAGGTCGCGAAGGTCGTGGCCCAGACCGGTGAGGGCTGCCCGACCGGCGGCGCCACCTACTCGACGTTCACCTCCACCGTCACCCTCTGCCTCGTGCCGAACCTCGTCGAGGGCTCCTGCTACGGCCAGGACCGCGCCTCCGGGCTGCTCAAGGTGCCGTGCGGCACGGCCCAGTCGGTCAAGGTCGCGAAGGTCCTCGGCGGCGGCGCGAACTGCGGGGAGCAGCGCGCCGTGGTCTACCCGGAACCCGCTGTGACCTTCTGCCTCGCCGAGGGCGGCGCCTGACAACGATGTGGTCACTTCGCTGCGCCCACCGGGGCCGCCGGCTACGTTTCGGCCTCCCGCGAAGCGAGAGGACCACCCGTGAGCACGCCCGACTACCCGCCGCCCGCAGGCCCGAACGGCCCGCCGCCGGGCGGCCCGGTCCCGCCTCCGTACGGGGCACCGCAGCCGCCGCACGGCCGGCAGGGCCCGCAGCAGGGGTGGCCGCAGCAGCAGCAGCCGACCCCGCAGGGCTGGGCGCAGCAGCAGCCGACCCCGCAGGGCTGGGCGCCGCCGCAGCCCCCTCCTGGCCAGCCCCACGGCGCCCAGCCCGTTCCGGGCCAGCTCCACGGCGCCCAGCCCGCGTTCGGCTGGCAGCCGCCCCCGGTGAAGAAGGGCAGCGGCAAGGTCAAGCTGGTCCTGACCCTGGTCGTGGTGGCGGCGCTGGCCGTCGGCGGCTACTTCCTGAACAAGAGCGCCCCCGCCAGCGCGAAGCCCGGCGACTGCATCAACATCGTCTCGGCCAGCATCACCGACCCGAAGATCGAGAAGGTCGAGTGCGGCGCGCCGAACGCCTCGTACAAGGTCGCGAAGAACCTGGACAGCGCCTCGGACGACTGCCCGGCGGGCGACTACGGCTCGTACTCCGAGAGCGGACGGCGCGGCAGCGGCTTCACCCTCTGCCTGATGCTGAACGCCGCCGAGGGCGACTGCTTCAAGACCGAGGGCAGCTTCGTGGCCGGCAAGACCACCAAGGTCACCTGCGACGCGTCGGCCGACTTCACGGTCTCGAAGGTCGTGACCGGCAGCACCGACAAGGCGGCCTGCGGGTCGGACGGCAACGAGCTGGTCTACTCCGAGCCCGCGACCACGCTGTGCCGGGTGGCGGCCGACGGGTCGGGCACCGGCGCCGCGGGCGGCTGACGGCGGCCGGAGGGCCGTCGGGTCTGGACCACTGGACGTCGCGGTGGCCGGAAATGTGGGTTTCCACCCCAGCGCCAGGGAGCGGGTACCGCCGATCGGGCGGAGTTGGCGCTGGGCCGATCCAGCGACGGGCCTTGACGTCACCAGGCGAAAGGGAAACGGGGCGGTCACCCAAGGTGACCGCCCCGTTCCGTCTGGCTGGCTGGCTCGCCTAGCTCGTGGTGCCCGGTGGCAGCAGCTGCTGCACGTCGAGCCTGCCCGGCAGCACGTCCTCGGTGTCCATCATGTCCGCGACCCGTTGGAGGCGGATCGGGTTGAGCGACAGAGGGAAGGTGCCGACCGAGACCAGCGCCGCGGTCTGCTGGTCGACGTCGACGTAGCTGCTCAGGACGTCCTGGACGGTCAGCTTGTTGTTCGACGCGGCCTGCTGCGCGTCGCGCAGGACCGAGCGGAACAGGGCCAGCGTCTTGGGGTTGCCGTCCGCGAACTTCTTGCTGGAGGCGTACCCGGACATCGGGAAGTCCTTGGTCGGACCGATCGCGGTGTCGGTCACGACCCTGGCGCCGATGTCGCGCTGGGCCTTCGTGATGAACGGCTCGGTCATCCACGCCGCGTCGACGGTCTTCGACTGCATGGCCGTGACCATCTGGTCGAACGGGAACTCGCGGAACGCGATGCCCTGCTTCTCGACACCCGCGGTGTCCAGCACGGCCCTGGTGGTCAGGGCGCCGATGTCGTCGTCGTTGACCACGGCGATCCGCGGCTTGGCGATCTTCGCGGGACCGTCGTAGGCCGGGTCCGTCGTGACCAGCGCCATCGAGTTGGCGCCCGCCTGGTAGGCCTCGCCCTGGAGCTGGAGCTGGGTGCCCTCGGCGACCTTGCGGAACAGGGTCACGTGGCTCGCCCAGGTGATGTCCAGCGTGGTGTCGAGCTGCTTGATGCCCTCGTCCTCGCTGGTCTGGGGCACGAGCTGGACCTGGAGCCCCGCCTTGTCGAACAGCTTCTCGTTGATCGCGATGCGGAGCGGGGCGACGTCCACGACCGGCATGACGCCGATGCGGAGCGTGTTGCGCTCGATGTCGGTGGCGCCGTCGTCGCCGCCGCCGGGCAGCAGGCTGCACCCGGCCGTGGTGGAGACGACGGTCAGGGCACACGCGACCAGCGCTGCCGCACGTCGCAGAACATGCGCTCGGGTAGGCATGGCACCTCTCGCCTGTTGACTCGATGAGTCGAGTGATCAGTGTTCGTCGTCACGCGCCGGTACGGACCATCAGCTCACCGGGGATGGTGGCGCAGAGGCAGCTAGGTATCGACGTTCGGGGATGTTAACCACCCGGACGTATGAAGCGACAGCCCAACTCGATACGGTGCGTGCACCTAGAGGCTTCCATGAAGTAGGGGCAGACCATTACGCTGCCGGCCGGGTGGTACAGGTTCTGGCGGGCCGTCGGGTTCCTGGAGCACAATGGTGCGCTTGGTCGGCGCTAGGGTTCCTGTACTGCATTTTGCCCGATTTTGCGAGTCCATACTTCGGTCCTGGGGAGAGGCCGGGGACACTGCTGCCGGAAGAGGAAGCCCAGGGTGGCCCGACGAGAGAGAGGTCCCAGCCAGTCCGGCGCGGGGACCGCACCGCACTCCGGTAGGCCCGAAACGGGTGACGGACTGGCTGCGCTACGAGATGCAACTGTGACCGAATCGACGGGATCTGGAAAAACCGACGTGCCGCAGAACAGCGCAACAGATGCGCAGAGCGCTCGTACGTCGAGCCTGAGGCTGCGCAACTGGCGCCTCCGCACCAAGCTGTTCGCCGTCCTGCTCATCCCGACCATCTGCGCGCTCGCGCTGGGTGGCCTCCGGGTGCAGGCGGACCTTCAGAGCGCGACCGAGTTCAACCAGCTGGCCAACGAGGTCCAGCTCGAGAGCTCCGTCGCGGACCTCGTGCAGCAGCTCCAGCGCGAGCGCGACCTGAGCGTGAGCCACGTGGCGTCTGGCAAGCAGATCGACCGCGTGGTGCTCGACCGGCAGCTGCGCCGGGTGAACGACAACTCGGACGCGCTCCAGACCAAGATCACTGAACTGAGCGGCGACCTCGAGCCCGCCGTGGCGGACCGCTTCCGCCGCGCGGCCGAGCAGCTCAAGCGCCTCAACAGCCTCCGCAACGCCGTGCGCGACACCGCGTACCCCTCGGAGGCCGTCCTGCGCACCTACTCCGAGTCGGTGGAGAGCCTCCTCGACCTCGGCGAACAGGCCATCGCGGGCATCAACGACCCCGACCTGGTGCGGTTGCACCTGGCGACCAACGCCATCGCGCGCATCAAGGAGCAGGAGTCCCGCAAGCGCGGCATCCTGCTCGACACCTTCCAGCGCGGCGACTTCCCCGCGAGCCAGCAGCGGCTGCTCCTGGCGGCGAACGCGGAGCTCGAAGCCGCTCGCAACGACTTCCGCAAGTCCGCCTCCGCCGACCAGGCGAAGATCTACGACGACACGGTCACGGGTCTGATCGTCGACACGGCGAACGACATGCAGGAGTCGGCGCTGAACCTGGCGGCGGCCAACCAGAGCCTCCAGTCGCTGAGCCCGGAGCGGTGGGACATCGCGTCCACCCTGACGGTCAACCTGACCCGCGACGTGGAGAACCTGCTCCTCGAACAGCTCCAGAACCGCACGGACGAGCTGACCGGCTCGGCCCGCGCCGACGCGTTCCGCGACTCGGGCCTCGTGCTCGCCGCACTGCTGCTCGCGCTGGCCATGGCCCTCTTCGTCGCCCGCTCGATCCTCAACCCGCTGCGCATCCTGCGCCGCACCGCCCTCGCGGTGGCCGACCACGGTCTGCCCGAGGCGGTCGAGAGGATCCTCGCCGACCCGAACCCGCAGCTCGCGGCGCAGAACGCCATCGCGCCCGTGCCGATCGCGACGCGGGAGGAGGTCGGCCAGGTGGCGCGCGCCTTCGACGCGGTGCACGGCGA
>NZ_DBNGPQ010000163.1:0-42822 GCF_057122925.1 Umezawaea sp.
GGGGAAACACCCGGTCCCATTCCGAACCCGGTAGTTAAGCCCTCCTGCGCCGATGGTACTGCACTGGTGACGGTGTGGGAGAGTAGGTCGCTGCGGGACAATTTTTCCCTCAGGGGGAGTTCCTTTAAGGGACTCCCCCTGAGGGCTTAGTGCGTTCGGCGGGGCGGGGGTCGCCTGGTGGTGAGGGCCCCCCGATTCACAAGTTAGCGGAGGGGTCCGACAGTTTTCGGCTGGTGGTCGTGACGGTCGGTGGTGGGGTGTTGTCGCGGCTGTAGTGGTGGCTTTGCGGCTGGTCGGGTCGTGGGGGAGTAGTCCGTTCGGTCGTCTACCGTTTCGGCATGGAGAGCGAACACCCCGACCCCCGCACGGCTCGTCGGTCCGGTGCTGTGGGCACGTCGCCCGCCGACCTGACGTCCAGCCCGTTCCGGGCGGACCGGGATCGGGTGGCCAGTTCGCCGTTCTTCGCCCGCCTCGGTGGGGTGACGCAGGTCGTCAGCTCGACCGGGTCGGGGTTGTTGGTGCACAACCGGCTCACCCACAGCCTGAAGGTG
This sequence comes from Umezawaea sp., assembly GCF_057122925.1. Taxonomy (NCBI): domain Bacteria; kingdom Bacillati; phylum Actinomycetota; class Actinomycetes; order Pseudonocardiales; family Pseudonocardiaceae; genus Umezawaea; species Umezawaea sp. The sequence goes on from NZ_DBNGPQ010000163.1 coordinate 552, forward strand.
GCGCAGGCGGCTCGTGCCATCGCGGAGCGGTTGTGCGCTCGGCCCGAGCTGGTCGGGGTGTTGGACAAGCTCGGTGGGTGCGACCCGGACGTGGTGGAGGCCGCGGCTCTGGCGCACGACCTGGGGCACCCGCCGTTCGGGCACCTCGGGGAGCAGGTGCTGGACCGGATCGCGCGGCACCGGCTCGGGCTCGCCGACGGGTTCGAGGGGAACGCGCAGTCGTTCCGGATCGTGACGACCACCGACGTGCGCGGACCCGCCGCCGTGGGGTTGGACCTGACCGTCGCCGTGCGGGCGGCGATGCTGAAGTACCCGTGGACCCGCCTGTCGCACCCGGAGGCGCACCCGCGGGACATGGCTGCCCCGCCGCGCGGCGCGGCCGAACCGTCGGACGGGCCGGGGACCGGGGCGGCGAAGTTCTCCGCCTACGTGACCGAGCTGGAGGACCTGGTGCAGGCCCGCGCCCCCTACGAGGGGCGGGTCGAGGGGTGGCAGCAGACCGTCGAGGCGTCGGTCATGGACACGGCGGACGACATCGCCTACGCCATCCACGACCTGGAGGACTTCCACCGCGTCGGTGTGCTCCAGCACGCGACCGTCGCGGCCGAACTGGGGACGTGGCTGAACGAGGGCCTCGAACTGGCGGGCCTGTCACGGGCCGAGCTGGACCAGCAGCAGCGGAGGCCGGGGCGGTCGCTGGAAGCGCTGCGGCGCAGGCTGCACGCGAAGGACTCGTGGGCGGTCGACGACGACGCGTTCGCGTCCGCCGTGGCGAAGGTCCGGACCGAACTCGTGGACGGACTGCTGTCCGTGCCGTTCGACGGCTCGGTCGAAGCGGAACAGGCCGTGGCCGGGTTCTCCGCGCGGTGGACCCGGCGACTGGTCGACGCGGTCGGCGTCGTCGAGGAACCGACGACCCGGTCCGGGCACGTGGTGCTCGCGGTCCCGCAGTGGCACGAGGTGCAGGTGCTGAAGTTCGTGCACCGGCGGTTCGTCCTGCTGCGTCCGGACCTGGCGCTGCACCAGCGCGGCCAAGCCCGGCTGATCACGGCGCTCGTGGAGGCGCTGGAGCAGTGGGTGACCGACCGGCACGAGTCCGACCGGCTGCCGAGGCGCCTGCACGACCTCGTCGAACTCGCCGAGACCGAGTACGCGACGCTCGCCCGCACCCAGCCCCGCGCCCTCATCGGCGCGACCGGTGAGGCGCCGACCGGGAAGGACGCGGTGCGCGCGCTCGCCCGCGGCCGGGCGGTCGTGGACTTCGTGGCGTCGTTGACCGACAACCAGGCCGCGGCACTGCTCGAAGCGCTGTCCGGCCGGACGGGTCAGCTGTGGACGGACGCCTTCGTCCTGTGAACGGGGAGAACCACCCGGCACACCAGCGGTGAAGTCCCCGTGGGAATTCCCCGTGACGGCGCAAGGCGAACGACCGCGTGCGCCCACTCGTCCGAACGAGCACCGCCGTTCGGGTGCGGCGACGCGCGTCCATCGCGCGGCAATCCACTGTGAACGGTCAACTCTTGGGTGCCCCGCGTACTGAGACGTCCTCCAAACGGACGCTGACCGTATCCGGGCGGGCACAATACGTTGACGCGGCCGGTTCGATCCGGATCACAGGCCGCGTGCGTCGGGGCACGCTCAACTTCGGGGGAGACGCCCGTGCGCTCACCACTGCACCGTTCGCGAAGAAGATCCCTCATCGCCGCAGGGACGGCGATGCTGTTGGCCACGTTGGGTTCCATCACCCCCGCCCAGGCCGCTCCGGCCAAGGCGGGCAAGGACTTCTCCGACGTGACGGCGAAGCAGATCGCCGCACTCCAGGAGATCAAGAAGTCCACCACCAAAGCCGAGTCCAAAGTGGACAGCGCGCTCGTCGTCGAGCAGCGCCGCCGCTCCTCGGTCGGCACGATGTCGGCGCTGCCGGACCTCAAGACCGGGGTCGAGGTGCAGTCCGGTGACACCGTCCTGGTCGACATCCGCGCCGAGAAGGTCGGCGACGAACTGCTGAACGCCATCCGCGGCGGCGGGGGTGGCATCCGGTCGTTCTCCGTCGAAGGCGCCACCGTGCGCGCGCAGATCCCGCTGTCCCAGATCGGCGCGCTCGCCGAGCGCGGCGACGTCAAGCGGGTCGAGACGGCCGTGGGCGCGATGACCGCGCACCTCGACAAGACCAAGACCACCAAGAGCAAGAAGCCGCGCGCCGAGCTGTCCAAGGAGGCCAAGGCCAAGCAGGTCGAGGCCAAGGCGCGCCAGGCGCTCATCTCCGTGCAGGCCGTGAAGACCGGTGAGGGCGACCGCGCCCACGCCGCCGACACCGCCCGCGCGCAGTTCCACGTCACCGGCACCGGCGTGAAGCTCTGCGCCCTGTCCGACGGCATCGGCTCGCTCACCGCCTCGCAGGCCGCGGGCGAACTGCCCGCCGTCGACGTGCTCACCGGCCAGGCGGGCTCCGGCGACGAGGGCACCGCGATGCTGGAGATCCTCCACGACATCGCGCCCAACGCCGAGCTGGGCTTCGCCACCGCGTTCAACGGCGACGCCAGCTTCGCCGACAACATCAAGGGCCTGCGCTTCCAGCTCGGCTGCGACGTCATCGTCGACGACGTCCTGTACTTCAACGAGTCGCCGTTCCAGGACGGCATCATCGCCCGCGCGGTCGACGCGGTCACCGCCGACGGCGCGGTGTACTTCTCCTCCGCGGGCAACGAGGGCAACGTCGCCGAGGGCACCTCCGGCCACTGGGAGGGCAACTTCGTCGACTCCGGCGTCAGCATCGGGAAGTTCGCGGGCTCGGCCCACGACTTCGACCCGAACCCCAACGCCAAGCAGGTGTTCAACCCGCTGTCGAACAACTCGGGCAACGTGCCGGTCACGCTGTTCTGGTCCGACCCGCTCGGCCAGTCCGCCAACGACTACGACCTCTACGTGACCAACGCGCAGGGTGCGGTCGTGGCGTTCAGCCAGAACCCGCAGGAGGGCACGCACGACCCGTACGAGCGGGTCAACACCCCCGCCACCGGCACCGGTCTGCGCCTGGCCGTGGTGAAGTTCCGCGGTGAGGACCGCTACCTCGCGCTGTCCGCGCTGGGCGGCCGGTTCAAGGACTCCTCCGACGGCCTCAAGAAGTTCGCCACCCCCGGCGTGACCCGCGGCCACTCGGCCGCCAAGGGCGCCATCAGCGTCGCCGCGGCCCCGGCCGCCTCCGCGCTCCCGTTCGACCTGGAGCCCGGTGACCCGGCGAACCCGAAGGGCCCGTACCCCGGCACCTTCACCGCCGACTCGAAGCTGGAGCGGTTCACCTCCGACGGCCCGCGCAAGGTGTTCTTCAAGGCCGACGGCACCCCCGGCGCCGAGACCCGGCAGAAGCCGGACCTCACCGCCGCCGACGGCGTCGCCACCAGCGTGAGCGGCTTCAACCCGTTCTTCGGCACCTCGGCCGCCGCGCCGAACGCCGCCGCCATCGCCGGTCTGATCCTGTCCGGCAACCCGACCCTCACCCCGGCCGAGGTCAAGGAAGCCCTCACGGCGACCGCGATCGACATCGCCGAGCCGGGCACGGACAACCGCTCGGGCGTCGGCGTCGTGCTCGCCGACCGCGCGCTGGCCTACACGGGTGCCAGCCCGCAGGCCCTCGCCACGGCCCAGAAGCCGACGATCGTCAACGACGCCGACGGCAGCCAGTACCTGAAGCCGGGCACCACCTCCACGGTCACCGTGCCGGTGCTCAACTCCGGTGACGGCACCGCCGCGTCCACCAGCGTCGTGCTCACCACGCCCACCGCGGGCGTGACGATCGCGCCGAGGTCGAAGTCCTACGGCAACATCGAGGTCGGCCAGACCGTCACCAACACCTTCAAGGTGACCGTGCCGGGCACGTTCGTCCCCGGTGACCAGGTGAAGCTCGACGCCCGCGTCACGTTCGCCGGTTCCACCTCGCCGACGACCAAGTCGTTCCAGATCGGCGTCGGCGAGCCGTCGCGCGAGTTCAAGCACTTCGCCTACAGCGGTGCCCCCATCGCGATCCCGGACAACAGCACCGTCGGTGCCGGCGTCCAGTTCCCGGTGACCGGCGTCGGCCGGGCGTCGAAGGTGACGTTCTCCGTCGACGGCGACACCTGCTCCACCGCCGACGCGTCGCCCACGGTCGGCATCGACCACACGTTCGTCGGTGACCTGGTCGGCACGCTGACCTCGCCGACGGGCGCGACGGCCACGCTGTTCTCGCGCTCCGGCGCGGCGGGCAACAACCTCTGCAAGGTCGTCTTCGACGACAGCGCGGCGGCGTCGTTCTCCACCGTGACGTCGGCCCTGGCGCCGTTCACCGGCTCCTGGAAGCCCGCCTCGGGGACGCTGGGCTCGCTGACCGCCGGTTCGGCGGACGGCACCTGGACGTTCAAGGTCGTCGACGCCGCGGGCACCGACGTCGGCTCCCTGCGCGCCGTGTCGCTGCACCTCGCGGGGTACGTGTCCTAGTTCGCCCGGTGGTGGCCCCTGACGCGTCGGGGGCCACCACACCACCCCTTCACACGTGAACGGCCCCCGCTGCTCAGCGGGGGCCGTTCACGTGTGAAGGGGGACCGGGTTACTTGGGCCACTCCCAGCGGACGCCGAACACGCCGGGACCGAAGCCCAGCGCCACGGCGTGCACGCCACCGGCGTTGTCCAGCGTGAGGTTCCGGCGCCGCGACGGCGTCTCGTCACCCGCGGGCAGGCTGTACTGCTGGCAGCGCGCGGGCAGGTTCGACTGGTCGAACCTGACCTCGATCACGTACTCGCGCACGGGCAGGCGGAACTTGCGCGCGAAGGTGTTGTTGCCCGCGGGGTAGTGCCCCTCGGGGAAGACCAGTTCGTACTCCATGATGATGGTCTCGCCCCGCGCGAGGGGGCGGTCGAACATCATCTCGGCGACCATGATGTTGGCGTCGGTGTCCTCGGCGACCCTGCCGAGGTGGCAGTTGCGGAGGTTCGCGACCTCCGGCAGCACGTCGGACTCCTCGGTCTCGAACACCAGCGCCCAGCGGTCAGGGCCGTCCTGCTCGGCGCGCAGGATCTGCCGCACCCAGATGGAGCGCTGGCCGCCGTCGGCGGCGATGTCGATGCGGTCGTGCTGGCTGATCCGCCCGAGCTTGACGTCGGAGGTCGTGTCCACCTTGCTGAGCAGGTCGGCGACCCGCTCGCGCCGCGCCCAGAGCGCGTCGATGGGCATCATCGTGGTGGGGCGGCAGCGCCGTCCGCGCGGACGAGGTGGCCCGAGGAGGGCCGACAGACCCGCCTGCGGGACGCCCAGGACGGATTCGAGGTGTCGCAGCGCCTCCAGCGACTCCGGCCGCTCGGGTCGACGACGACCCGACTGCCAGTAACTGAGCGTAGCGACGCTGATGGTGACCCCGCGCAGGCCCAATCGGTGCTGGATGCGGTCCAGGCTGAGCCGACTCGCTTTGATCGCGGCTCTCAGGGCCTCGGGAAACGGTCCCGTGGTCAGGAGCTGCGCCAGACTGCCGTGGCCCGTCGAATCGATGTCTTCGACAGACAGAGTAGGTCGACCGGCAGCGTTGGTCATGGTGACTCCCCGCTGTCATTAGATCACGCCCAAGTGACCCTACCCGCCAACGATTGGTGTTGGTGGCGACCGGATGGAGTCAATGGTTGGTCCGTACGGGTTACACGTTTTCTCTGTTGACGCCTATCTGTCAAGTGGTGATCGTTGGTCCTTCGCCCAGTGTGAACCCGTCGGTAACATTGTGCACGAGGCGCTGGATGTGCGGGAAAACCCCCTTCGGTGTCGGTTGTGCCGTCGTGGTGGTCCGGTGCCGACCGTGCCGGGCCACCAGCGACCGCACACCTACTGGCGACGCCTGATCGGGTGGCTCTACTGTGTCCACGGTGACTTCGGGCCAGGACTACGCCACCGGACCCCACGAGCCGGAGGACGTGCTCGTCGAGGTCGCGCGGGCCGTCCTCGGCCCCGGTGACCACCGCATCATCGACCTGATGGACGTCACGCGACAGCCCTACGGCCGCGTGGTGGACGTGGTGCGCGCCAGCGACGACCTGGTGCCGAGGCTCGCCCACGAGGGTGCCCTCGACCAGGCCTTCCTCCTGGCCCGCAAGTGCCTCCGGCCCGGCGGGATCCTCGTCGCCGCCGTTCCCGAGCTGGACCGGCTCAGCAGGCTCCGCCCGATCACGGCACCGCCGAAGGTCCTCGGCCGCGGCGAGAGCCGCCAGGTGACGGTGCAGCTGTGGGACTGGTCCAACGACGGCGAGTCCTACGAGCTGGAGGTCGTGCAGCTGGAGCGCGCGCTGGGGACGTGGCAGATCGCGTCCTCGGTCGCGACCAGGCACCGCGTCCTGACCCCCGAGCAGATGGCCGAGCAGTTCGCGCTCGCGGGGTTCGGCGCCGTGCAGCGGCTCCTGCCCGGTGAGAGCGGCCACCCGCTGCCGGTGTGGGTCGCGGTGGCCCCCGCTTGAGCCGCGTCCGCGCGGTCGCGGGCGGCGGCCGGGCGGTCGAGGTCGAGCCGGAGCGCCTCGCGGGCTGGTTCGAGCGGTTCGCCGCGCGGCACGGCGGGCTGTCCCGCACGGCGGGCGACGGTGACCGGCTGGTGGTCCACGCGGTCGACGGGACGCGCGCCGAGGTGGACGTGCCGTTCCCCCCGCTCGCCACCCCCACCGTCGCCTGCCTGGTCGAGCACGCGCTGCTCCCGCGGCGGATCGGTCTGCTGCTGGTCCGGCTCGGCGGGCACAGCGTCGGGATCGCGGTGAACGGCGTCGTGGAGGTCTCGACCACCGGCAGCCGCCAGGTGCACGGCCGCTCCAGCGCGGGCGGGTGGTCGCAGCGGCGGTTCGCGCGCCGCCGGGAGGGGCAGTCGCGGGTCGCCCTGGAGGCCGCGGCCTCGGACGCGGTCCGCGTGCTGGCCCCGGCCGTGGACTCGCTGGACGCGGTGGTGCTGGGCGGTGACCGGCAGGCGCTGGACGTGCTGCGCGCCGACCGGCGGCTGGCCGCGGTGTTCGCCAGGGCGGGGGAGCGGGTGCTCGACGTCGCCGAACCCCGCCGCGCCGTGCTCGACGAGGCCGCCGTGCGGGCGCGGGCGGTGGAGGTCGTCGTCCGACCGCCCGAGCGGCATGGCCTGTGACCCGTGTCACCGGAGGGTGGATGGAGGGCGGTTCGATCGGGTTCGGGCCCGGTGACCTGGTCGAACGGCCTGGGCCCCGTTCGGTGGGGCCGGAAGAAGTCGGTGCAACCCGCACGGCGGCCCATCGCATGGATAGGGGTGAGGGCGGCGAACGAGCCGCCCGCCCAACCCCCTAGGAGCAGCAAGTGCGCAAACGACTCGTTGTGGTGGCCGCCGTGGCGCTCGGCGGGATCGGCATCGCCGTCCCCACGATCGCGCTGGCGTCCGGTGGCGGTGACAAGGCGCCTGCGCCCACCTCGACCTCCCGCCCGGTGGTCTCGACGTCCCCGCAGAGCTCGATCCCCACGACGCCGAGCGCGACGTCGTCGTCCGCTCCGGTCGAGGTGACGCCGATGCCGTCGACGCCGGTGGAGGTCACGCCCGCGCCGTCCGCTCCGGTCGAGGTGACGCCGATGCCGACCGTGACCACCAGCCCCGGCGCGTCGGTGCCGCCGGTAGCGTCCACGCCCCCGGCCCCGACGACCACGACCACCACCTCCCCCGGCGTCTCCTACCCCGTGACCACGGCTCCGTCCACCACCAACCGCTGAGCGGGAGAGCACGACACGCGTGACCGACCCGACCTGGAACGCCGAGTTCACCCGGCACTTCGACCTCACCGCCGATTCGATGCGCTTCACGGCCTACCTGCTGTGCGGCAACTGGCACGAGGCCGAGGACGTGGTGCAGGCCGCCTTCCTGAAGCTGTACCTCGCGGGGCCCAAGCTGGCCAGGAGGGACGGCTTGGCCGCCTACACCCGCAAGATCGTGGTGCGCACGTTCATCGGCGAACGCAGGCGGATGAGGTGGCGGCGCGAGAAGCTGACGGATTCCCCGCCGGAGATGCCCTCCGGCGGGGAGCACGTCGAGGACCGGCTCGTCGTGTGGCAGGCGATGTCGGTCCTCGGCGCCCGGCAGCGGGCCGTGCTGGTGCTGCGGTTCTGGCACGACCTGAGCGTCGAGGAGACCGCCTCGGCGCTCGGGTGCTCGACGGGGACGGTCAAGAGCCAGAGCGCCCGAGGCGTGGCGACGCTCCGCCACCGCCTCGGACCCCAGTACGCCGACCTGTGGCAGGAGGTGTCTCGCCGTGCGTGAGGACGACCTGAAGAGCACCTTCGAGCAGTTGCGCGCGGCGCCGATGCCGGTGCGGGGGCTCACGGCCGACGACATCATCAGCAGTGGCGAGGCGGTCAGGAAGCGGCGGCGCACGATGGCCGTCGTCGGCAGCGGCGTCGGCACGACCGCGGTCGTGGTGGCCGCCGTGCTCGCGCTGGCGCTCAAGCCGGGGGACGTGCCGAGCGGTCCCGTCGACCCCGCCGGGCCGTCGAGCACCACGTCGGTGTCCGAGCCCGTCGAGGTCCCGCCGTCCACGACCCCGCCGCCCGAGTCCTCGGTCGTGTCCTCGGCCCCGGAGACGTCGCGACCGCCCTCCACGTCCACGACCTCCACCTCTCCCACCGCGTCCCCCAGCAGCACGTCCGTCCCCGAGGAACCGGTGGTGACGACGACCACCGGCACCGAGGTCACGCCGATGGGCAGCACGTCGATCCAGGTGACCCGGACCCCGTAGTCGCCCCGCTCCTCCCCGGTGTTTGCCGCACGCCCGAAATCCGGATACCGTCATCATCCAGATGATCTGATCATCTGGATTCGACGTCCTCGCACCGGGAGAACCCCCATGACCACCACCCCCGAGATCGACCTCAGCGACCCCGACGTCGTGCGCGACCCGTTCACCTCCTACGGGGACGCGCGGGAGGCCTCGCCGCTGGCCAGGATCCTGATCCCCGGCATGAACCCGCTGTGGGCGCTGACCCGGCACGCCGACGCCCGCGCCGTGCTCGGCGACCCGAGGTTCGAGATCAACGCCGACAGCTTCATCCGCCCGCCCGGCATCCCCGAGCACTGCCTGAGGTACATGCGGACCATGTCCGAGATGGACGGCCCCGAGCACACGAGGCTGCGCAGGCTGGTGTCGCCCGCGTTCACCGCGCGCCGCGCCGCCGAGTTCCGCGGGCGGATCGAGCCGATCGTCGACGGCCTGCTCGACGACCTGCCGTCGCACGTCGAGGACGGGTCGGTGGACCTGCTGCGGCACTTCGCGTGGCTGCTGCCGATCGACGTGATCTGCGAGCTGGTCGGCATCCCGGCGGAGGACCGGCCCGCGTGGCGCGAGCACGCGGCGACCATCGCGGCGGGCCACGGCCAGGGGTTCGCCGACGCCATCCCCGCGATCATGGCGGGTGCCGAGGCCGCCGTGGCGAGCCGTCGCGACGCACCGGACGGCGACCTGCTCGCAGACCTCGTCCGGGTGCGCGACGCCGACGGCGACCGGTTGAGCGAGACCGAGCTGGTCACGCTGGTGTGGCACCTGGTGCTCGCCGGGCAGACGCCCGCGAACCTGGTGCCGAACGCCGTGCTCGCCCTGCACGAGCACCCGGACCAGCTGGCGGCGCTGCGGGCCGACGACTCGCTGATGCCGCGCGCCGTGGAGGAGCTGATCCGCTGGTCCGGCCCGACCCTGCTGGCGATCCCGCGCTACGCCACCGAGGACGTCGAGCTGTTCGGCACCCTCGTGCACCAGGGCGACGCCGTCACGGCCGCCGTCGCGGCGGCCAACCACGACCCCCGCGCGTTCACGGCGCCCGAGGAGCTGGACATCACCCGCCCGTCCGGCGCAGGTCACCTCGGCTTCGGCCACGGCCCGCACTTCTGCCTCGGTGCCTCGCTGGCCAAGGTGCAGACCGAGGCGGCGCTCTCCGCGCTGCTGCGCCGCTTCCCCGCGCTCGCGGTCACGTCGGCGCGGCGCGCGCCCGACCCCGGCACCTGGCGCCTGTCGTCCCTGCGCGTCTCGCTCTGACCGGCGGACGCCGAACCTCCGGACGACGGGGGCCGGGGGTTCGGCGCGCGGTCAGCCGAGGGTGCCGGTGGCCAGCAGCCCGCCGTCCACGCGGACGGTCTCGCCGGTGATCCACGCGGCGGCGTCGGAGGCGAGGAACGCCACCAGCCGGGCGACGTCCTCCGGCGTGCCGAGGCGCTTGAGCGGGTACTGCCGGGACGCCTCCTCCTCGCGGCCGGTGTAGAGCGCTTCGGCGAAGCGGGTCTTCACCACGGCGGGCGCGACGGCGTTGACCCGCACGTCCGGGCCGAGCTGCCACGCCAGCTCCTCGGTCAGCCGGATCAGCGCCGCCTTGCTCGCCCCGTACGCGGCGATCACGCCGGTGGACCGGAGCCCGCCCACCGACGCGACGTTCACGATCGAGCCGCCGTGCTCGGCCATCCACGCCTTCCACACGAGCTGGGTGAAACCCAGTGCCGCCACCACGTTCACGTCGAAGATCTTCCGCACGGCCCCGAGGTCGGCCTCCACGAGCGGACCGAAGACCGGGTTGATGCCGGTGTTGTTGACCAGCACGTCGACCCGCCCGAACCGCTCCAGGACCGCGGCCACGGCCGACGCGCGGTCGTCGTCGTCGCCCGCGTTGCTCGCCAGCGCGAGCACCCGGTCCGGCGGCACCCCGGTGTCCTGCGCGAGCGTCCGCGCGGCCCCGGTGATCGCGTCCGGTTTGCGCCCGGTGATCGCGACCGACGCCCCGAGCGTCAGCAGTTCGTGGGCGATGCCGAGACCGATTCCCCGGCTCGCGCCCGTGACCAGCGCCGTCTTCCCTGCGAACGTGTCCGTCATGCGCGCAAATGTATGCCGGTGCCCACATGTGGCGAATTCGTTGGCGCGCAGCCCGTAGACTGGTGCCGTGGTCATCCTGATCGAGTAGGTCCAGCGCGTGTTCCTCCGCCGACCCCTCTGTTCCGCATGACCACCCCACCTGGAGTTCCGCTGTGATCACGGCTACCAACATCGAGCTGCGCGCGGGTTCGCGCATCCTGCTCTCGGAGGCCAACCTCCGCGTCCAGCCCGGCGACCGCATCGGCCTCGTCGGCCGCAACGGCGCGGGCAAGACGACGTCGCTGCGCGTGCTGGCGGGCGAGGGCCTGCCCTACGGCGGCGACGTGCGCCGCACCGGCGAACTCGGCTACCTGCCCCAGGACCCGCGCGAGGGCGACCTCTCGGTGATCGCGAAGGACCGCGTGCTCTCCGCGCGCGGCCTCGACCAGATCCTGCGGGACATGGAGAAGACGCAGTCCGCGATGGCGGAACTGGTCGACGCCAAGGAGTTGGACAAGGCCGTCACCCGCTACGGCAAGCTGGAGGACCGCTTCTCCGCGCTCGGCGGGTACGCGGCCGAGAGCGAGGCCGCGCGCATCTGCGCGAACCTCGGCCTGGCGGACCGGATCCTGGCGCAGCCGCTGAGCACGCTGTCCGGCGGTCAGCGCCGCCGCGTCGAGCTGGCGCGCATCCTGTTCGCCGCCTCCGAGGCCGGTGTGGGCGCGAAGTCCAGCACGATCCTGCTCATCGACGAGCCCACGAACCACCTCGACGCCGACTCGATCTCCTGGCTGCGCGGCTTCCTCAAGTCGCACGAGGGCGGCCTCGTCGTGATCAGCCACGACGTGGAGCTGCTCGACGACGTGGTGAACAAGGTCTGGTTCCTCGACGCCACGCGCGGCGAGGTCGACCTGTACAACATGGGCTGGAAGAAGTACCTCGAAGCCCGCGCCGCCGACGAGAAGCGCCGCCGCCGCGAACGCGCGAACGCGGAGAAGAAGGCGGGCGTCCTCCTGGCGCAGGCCGACAAGATGCGCGCGAAGGCCACGAAGGCCGTCGCCGCGCAGAACATGGCCAAGCGCGCCGAGAAGATGCTCGCGGGCTTGGACGAGACGCGGGTGGCCGACAAGGTCGCGAAGATCCGCTTCCCCGAGCCCGCCTCGTGCGGCAAGACCCCGCTGATGGCGGAGGGCCTGAGCAAGTCCTACGGCTCGCTGGAGATCTTCACCGGCGTCGACCTCGCCATCGACAAGGGCTCGCGCGTCGTGATCCTCGGGCTCAACGGCGCGGGCAAGACGACGCTGCTGCGCCTGCTCGGCCAGATGGAGCGCCCCGACGCGGGCTCGCTGATCCCCGGCCACGGCCTGAAGGTCGGCTACTTCGCGCAGGAGCACGAGACGCTCGACCACGGCGCCAGCGTGTGGGAGAACATCCGCCACGCCGCCCCGGACACCCAGGAGCAGCAGCTCCGGCAGCTCCTCGGCACGTTCCTGTTCAGCGGCGAGCAGCTCGACCAGCCCGCGGGCACCCTGTCCGGTGGCGAGAAGACCCGGCTCGCGCTCGCGGGCCTGGTGTCCAGCGCGGCGAACGTGCTGCTGCTCGACGAGCCGACGAACAACCTCGACCCGGCCAGCCGCGAGCAGGTCCTGGACGCGCTGCGCCGCTACCAGGGGGCCGTCGTCCTGGTCACGCACGACCCCGGAGCGGTCGAGGCCCTTGAGCCCGAGCGGGTGATCCTTCTCCCCGACGGGACCGAGGACCACTGGTCCGCGGACTACCTGGAACTCGTGCAGTTGGCCTGAGCCAAGGGAAGCAGCCCTTTTCGGCAAGCGTGATCAAAGGGGTGGCTGTCCGTGATCATGTGGTCACGGACAGATCATTTTGCATGATCGCCTGGCGTTCTGCCCCGTCGTGTTCGATCATTGCGACGACAGGGGCCCGAAAGCGGCCCGACCTGCTCGGACGGAAGGCGGGACATGGTGGCTGACCTGAAGAAGGGCGCCCGGATCACCGGCGCCACACGGGACAAGCTGGCCGCTGACCTGAAGAAGAAGTACGAAAAGGGCGCGAGCATCCGGGCGTTGGCTGAGTCGACCGGGCGCTCCTATGGCTTCGTCCACCGGGTTCTGTCCGAGTCCGGTGTCACGCTGCGCGGTCGAGGTGGCGCCACCCGAACCAAGAAGAAGTAAGCTACCCTCCGGTAACAACAGGGCGCTGAACACTGGGTGGCGCCTGCCCGGACCCGGAGGTTCCAGCATGTCGGCCACACCCATCGATGCCGGTCTGCTGGAACGTGGCGGTGTGCGGCTCGTCGTGGACGGGCCGCGCGCGACCATCACCCTCGACCGCCCCGATGTGCTCAACGCGCAGACGCCTTCCACCTGGCAGGCGTTGCGGGCGATCGGTGCAGGCCTGGACCCGGACGTCCTCGTGGTGGTCGTCCGGGGTTCTGGTCGTGCGTTCTCCGCCGGACTGGACCGGCGGATGTTCGCGGGCGGGGTGCCGGGGGAGCCGGGGCTCTCGGAGATCGTGGCGCGCGGGCCCGAGGCCGGTGCGGCGCTGATCGCCGAGTTCCAGGAGGGTTTCCGCTGGCTGCGCGACCCGTCCAGGCTGACGGTGGCCGCCGTGGCGGGCCACTCGATCGGGGCCGGGTTCCAGCTGGCCCTGGCGTGCGACGTGCGGATCGTGGCCGAGGACGTCTCGTTCTCCATGGCGGAGACGTCGCTGGGCCTCGTGCCCGACCTCGGTGGGACGCTGCCCCTGGTCAGGGCGGTGGGGTACTCGCGCGCCGCCGAGATCTGCGTGACCGGGCGCCGGGTGGGCGCCGAGGAAGCGCTGCGGATCGGCCTCGCGAACGCGGTCGTGCCCGTCGACGGCCTGGACGCCGCGGTGGACGAGTTCACCGCCCCGGTGCTGCGGGCGATGCCGGGTGCCGTGCGGGAGACGCTCGCGTTGATCGCCGCCGCCGCGGGTGGCGCGTCGGCGGGGGAGCAGTTGGCGCTGGAGCGCGAGGCGCAGCTGCGCAGGCTCGCGGAGTTCGCCGCCCTCGCCCAGTAGCCCCACCGGCGGTTCGCCTGTCGGCGAACAGGGAAGCACGCTGTTCCACGTGGTGTTGACTCACGACGTGGACAGTGGATTCGGTGGTTGGGGCCTGATGATGAGCGCGATGCGCGCGGCCGACGCGCCCAAGGGCGTTCGAGCGGGCACGTTGCGCAGAGTGCTCACGTTCGCCCGGCCGCACCGGGCGAAGTTGATCGCGTTCCTGCTGCTCACCGTCGTGTCGTCGGTGCTGGCGGTGAGCACGCCGCTGCTGGCGGGCCGGGTCGTCGACGCCATCGTGCAGGGCCGCGCGGTCTCGGTCGTCGTGTGGCTGGCCGTCGCCATCGCGGTGATCGCCGTGGTCGACGCCGCGCTCGGCCTGGCCGAGCGGTGGCAGTCGACCCGCATCGGCGAGGGCCTGATCTACGACCTGCGCCGCGCCGTCTTCGAGCACGTGCAGAGGATGCCGGTCGCGTTCTTCACCCGCACCCGCACCGGCGCGCTGGTCAGCAGGCTCAACAACGACGTGATCGGCGCCCAGCGCGCGTTCACCTCGACCCTGTCGGGCGTGGTCACCAACGTCATCCAGCTGTCGCTGACCCTGGTCGTGATGCTCACCCTGTCGTGGCAGGTCACCGTGCTCGCGCTCCTGCTGCTGCCGGTGTTCGTGCTGCCCGCGCGCCGCATGGGCAACCGGATGGCCGACCTCCAGCGCGAGGCGGCGAACCTGAACGCGGGCATGACGACGCAGATGACCGAGCGGTTCTCCGCACCCGGCGCGACGCTGGTGAAGCTGTTCGGGCGCCCGCGCGAGGAGGCCGAGGAGTTCGGCGACCGCGCCCTGCGCGTGCGCGACATCGGCGTGAAGACCGCGATGGCCACCCGGTGGTTCATGACCGGCCTGACGCTGGTGTCCGCGCTGGCCCAGGCGCTGGTCTACGGGCTCGGCGGGTACCTGGCGCTGACCGGGCACCTCGCGGCGGGCACCGTGGTGTCGCTGGCGCTGCTGCTGTCGCGGCTCTACGCGCCGCTGACCGCGCTGGCCAACGCGCGGGTCGACGTGATGACCGCGCTGGTGTCGTTCGAGCGGGTCTTCGAGGTGCTCGACCTCAAGCCGATGGTCGCGGAGGCCGACGAGCCCAAGCGCGTGCCCGACGGCCCGGTCTCGGTGGAGTTCGCCGACGTCCGGTTCGGCTACCCGTCGGCGGACAAGGTGTCGCTGGCCTCGCTGGAGTCGGTGAGCACGCTCGACACCCGCGGCGGCCAGGAGGTGCTGCACGGCATCAGCTTCACGGCCGAGCCCGGCCAGCTGGTGGCGCTGGTGGGGTCGTCCGGGGCGGGCAAGTCGACGATCGCCTCGCTCGTCCCCCGGCTGTACGACGTGGAGTCCGGCTCCGTCCGGCTGTCCGGTGTGGACGTCCGCGAACTCGGGTTCGACGACATCCGCGGCGCCGTCGGCGTCGTGACGCAGGACGGGCACCTGTTCCACGACACGATCCGGGCGAACCTGCTCTACGCGCGCCCGTCGGCGAGCGACGAGGAGCTGCGGGACGCCGTCGCGCGCGCCCGGCTGGAGACGCTGGTCGAGTCGCTGCCGGACGGGCTGGAGACCGTCGTCGGCGAGCGCGGGTACCGGCTGTCCGGTGGCGAGCGGCAGCGGTTGACCATCGCGCGCCTGCTGCTGGCCCGGCCCCGCGTGGTCATCCTGGACGAGGCGACGGCGCACCTGGACTCGGAGTCCGAGTCGGCGGTGCAGGCCGCGCTGACCGAGGCGCTGCGGGGCCGGACCGCGCTGGTGATCGCGCACCGGCTGTCCACGATCCGCGCGGCCGACCAGATCCTGGTGGTGGAGGACGGGGAGGTCGTGGAGCGCGGCAGCCACCAGGACCTCCTCGCCGCCGACGGCCGCTACGCCGAGCTCCACCACACCCAGTTCGACGAGAATCCCCAGGTCAGCGTGGTGACGACGCCGAAGTTCTCCCTCGTCACAGAGCGCCCAGGAACGCCCCTGTGACGGCGACCGCCGCTGTCGACGAGCCGCCGTCCACCACCAGCACCGCGAACGCGACCGTGCCCCGGTAGCCGACGAACCAGCCGTGCGAGCCGGTGCCGTCGCCGAACTGGGCGGTGCCGGTCTTGCCGAACACCTGGCCGTACGGGGCGAGCGCCGTCGCGGTGCCGCTGGTGACGACCTCGCGCATCATCGGCCGCAGGGCCTGGGCGACCCCCGCGGGCAGACCGGTGGGGGCGGTGTTGACGACCGTGGGGATCTCGCGGATCAGCGTCGGCGTCGGGGTCCGCCCGGTCGCCACGGTCGCGGCGGCCAGCGCCATGCCGAACGGCGTGGTCTGCACCGTGCCCTGGCCGATGCCGTTCTCCACCCGCGACGCGACGTCCTGGGCCGGGGGGACCTTGCCGGTGTTGGTGGTGAGGCCCGCGACGGTGAAGTCGGCGCCGATCCCGAACCCCAGCGCCGCGTCCGTCAGCGCCGTGGCGGGCAGGCCTGCCGACAGCGTGCCGAACGTGGTGTTGCAGGACCGGGCGAACGCCGTGCGCAGCGGGACCTCGCCCAGGTCGAACCTCCCCTCGTTGGGGATGCGCCGGGTGCCGATGGTGGCCTCGCCGGGGCACTCGACGGGCGTGTCGACGGTGACGCCGCCGTTCGCCATGGCCGCCGCGGCGGTGACCACCTTGAACGTCGACCCCGGTTCGTGCAGGTAGCCGAGCGCGATCGGTCCGGTGGCGGTCGCGGCCGCGTTCTGCGCCACGGCCAGGACCTCGCCGTTGGTCGTGTCGAGGGCGACGACCGCCGCCTGCCGCGGGACGCCGTCGACGGCCGCCTGGGCCGCGTTCTGCACGGAGGGGTCGAGGGTGAGGGTCGCGGACTTCGTGACGACCGCCGCCTTCTCCTCCAGGGTGGTCACGGGCGCGCCCGCCGCGTCGACCGCCACGACCTGCCAGCCCGGCGTGCCGCCGAGGCCGCCCACGGCGGTGCGGACGCCCGGCATGATCGCGGAGGCGTAGGCGCCGGTGTCCGCGGGGACCGGTTGGCCGTCGCGGTCCAGCAGCGCGCCGTCACCGGACAGCGGGAGGAACTTCAGCGACTGGTCCTCGGCCAGCCGCGGGTGCAGCACCGCCCGCGTCCAGTGCACGCGCCACCGCGTGGCGTCCCGCTCGAGGTCCACCGTCGTCCGGTACGACCACGGGGCACCGCCGGGCAGCGTCCACGCGAGGTCCACCGCGACCGTGGCCGCGGTGTCGTCCGCGGTCGCGGTGGACGCCGAGCCCACCACGGCCGCGACCGTCGCGGGCCCCATCCCGGCCTTGACGCTGTCGAGCACCGGCACCGCGGCCTGCTCGGCATCCGTCTGCGCCGCCGCCGTCGCCGTGTCCCCGGCGGCGAGGGCCACGAAGAAGTCCTTGGCGACCGCGGCGGGCCCGGCCACCGCCGGGGTGGACGCGGTCACCTTGGAGCCCGGTCCACCCGCGGTGTCGGGCCCGGCGCCCGCCAGGACCACGGCACCGCCGACCCCGATCACCGCCGCCGCCGTCAGGCCTCCGGTGACCAGCACGATCCGGCGCGTTCTCGCGTTCATCTACCCGATACCCCCCACGTGCGGCCAACCCCTGCCCCGCAACGTAGCGAGCGGGTGTGGAGGTTCGGTGGCGATTCGGCGGTGAAGTGCCGGATCCCGTCAGCCCAGCTGCGGGATCCGGGTCTGGTAGTGCCGCAGCAGGTCGGCGTTCGCCGCGTCGCCGCCCTCGACGTTGGCGCTCCGCCACAGCGGCAGCTCCACCTTCTGCTCGGCGGCCTTGTCGTGGAGCCGCACCATCAGCAGGTTCCACAGGAACGCCGTGGCGACCGTGGAGATCGCCGCCGTCACGGGCTTGTCGGCGGGGTAGGTGGCGTCGCCGGGCGGCACCACGTTGTCCAGCACCACGGTCGCGACCTCGGCGAGGGTGGTGCCCGCGCGGCGCGGGGCCAGTGCGCTGGCCGCGACCGAGGTGACCGCGACGACCGGGCAGCCCGCGTCGACGGCCTGGATCGCCAGCTCGACGGGGTAGGGGTTCACGCCGGAGGTGGAGAACACGAACAGCACGTCGTGGGCGGCGAGACCGGTGTCGCGCAGCACCTCCGCGGCCAGGCCGGAGCGGCGCTCGGCGGCGGTGCTGCTGATCGCGCCGTGCATCGGCAGCAGCTCGGGGTGGTAGACGGGGCGCACGCACGCGAGGCCACCCGCCCGGTAGAACGTCTCCGCCACCGCGGCCAGCGAGTGGCCCGCGCCCGCCGTGAGGAGCATGCCGTCGGCGAGCACGCTCGCCAGGACCAGCTCGGCCACGTCGTCGAGCGCGGACGCGTTCTGCTGCTCCACCCTCAGCAGGTGGTCGCGCACCACGTTGCCATAGTCGGATCCGGTCACGGTCTCGCTCGTCATGCGGTGATCCTCCATCGTCGCGGGGCGGCAGTGGTCCACACCACTGGGCACGGGTAGTCCTACCTGATGGATGGTCTTCGCGAAAGCCTTGTGGTTCGAACAAGTCATGTGTTCGTATGAACACGTGGAAAGTGCGAAGCGGCATGAGCTGATCCTCCAGAGCCTCCGCCACGGTGAACGGGTGACCGTGGCGGCCCTCGCGGAGCTGATCGGCTGCTCGGAGATGACCGTCCGGCGGGACCTCGACACGCTGGAGCGCGACGACCTGCTGCGCCGGGTGCGCGGTGCCGCCGTGGGGATGCTGACCGGCGAGGAGACCCCGTACGCCGCGCGCGGCAAGCACCGGCTCGACGTGAAGCGGCGCATCGCGCTCGGCGTCGTCGAGCTGATCGACGACGGCGAGAGCATCGTGGTCGACGGCGGCACCACGACGCTGGAGGCGGCCCGGCTGCTGGTCGACCGCAGGCTGACCGTGCTGCCGCTGAACCTGCACGTCGCCAACGCCCTCAAGGGCGCCGACCGCGTCCGCCTGGTGCTGCCCGGCGGAGACCTGCGCCCCGGCGAGCTGTCGTTCATCGGGCCGCTCACCGAGCACGCGTTCGAGGTCATGCGCTTCGACACCATGGTCCTCGGCAGCTGCGGGCTGAGCGTGCGCAACGGCATCTCCTCGCACGACCTCCAGGAGGGCGCCGTGAAGAAGGCCGCCGTCACCGCGTCCGCCCGCGTGATCGCCGCCGTGGACAGCTCGAAGTTCGGTCGCACCGCCTTCGGCCGCGTGTGCCCGATCGAGGCGATCGACGTCCTCGTCACCGACGAGGACGCCCCGGCCGACGAGGTCGCCGCCCTGCGCGACGCCGGAGTGGAGGTCCACCTTGTCTGACGCCCTGCTCACCGCGCGGCCCGGGGTGGCGCGCGTGTCCACCGCGCTGGTGTTCGCGGTGCACGCCGCCGTGTTCGCCGCGTGGACCCCGCACATCCCCGACGTGAAGGACCGCCTCGGCCTCAACGACGGCACGCTCGGGCTCGCCCTGCTGGGCGCCCCCGTCGGGTCGGTGGTCGCGATGCTCGCCGCCGGTGGCGCCATCGCGAGGTGGGGCAGCAGGCGCGTGGTGCTGCTGACGTTCCCCGCCTACGCCCTCGTCTCGCCCGCGCTCGGCTTCGCGCCGTCGCCGGTGCTGCTGTTCGTCGCTCTCGCGTTCTGGGGCGGGTTCCAGGGCGCGCTCGACGTGGCCATGAACTCCCAGGGGATCGCGGTCGAATCCGCCTACGGCAGGCCGATCCTGTCGAGCTTCCACGCCTGGTGGAGCGCGGGCGCGTTCGTCGGCGTCGGGATCGGCGGGGCGGCCGTCGCGTTCGGGGTCGACCTGCGCACCCAGATGATCGTGTTCACGGTGCTGCTGCTCCTGGCCGCGTGGCCGTTGACGCGCGGCATGTTCGGCGACGACCGCGCGGTCGACGAGCACAAGCTCGGCCTGCCGTGGCGCGACCGCCGCGTGCTCGTCCTGGGCGCCATCATGTTCGGCGGCCTGCTCTGCGAGGGCGCGATCGGCGACTGGGCCGCGGTCTACCTGCGCGACACCGTCGGCGTGCCGGTCGGGCGGATCGGGCTCGGCTACGCGGTGTTCGCGGTGATGATGTTCCTCGGCCGGGTCGGCGGCGACGGCTGGGTCGCGCGGTTCGGACCGGCGCGCGTGGTCGGCGTGCTGGCCGCGCTGGGCGGCACCAGCTTCGCCATCGCGCTGATCGCGGGCCAGTTCTGGTTGGCGCTGCTGGGTTTCGCGCTGTTCGGCCTCGGCATCGCGTGCATCGTGCCGGTGGTGTTCAGCTCCGCCGCGGCGCAGTCCGACGCGCACGCCGGGCAGGCCATCGCCGGTGTCGCGACGGCGGGCTGGGCCGGGTTCCTGCTCGGGCCCCCGCTGATCGGCCTGCTCTCGCACGCCACGTCGCTGACGCTCGCGCTCGCCGTGCTCCCGGTGTGCTGCCTGGGGATCGCGCTGGCGGCGAGGTCACTGCGCCCAGCGGGCTAGGTCCTCCACCCGGTCCACGTCCGCGCCGTCCGCGACGTCCTCGCACGGCACGGCGAGCACGTCGTGGGCGCGCAGGTAGTCGCGGGCGCCCGCGTCGCCGGTCGAGGTCGCGAGGACACCCGCCCAGTGATCGCGGCCGATCAGCACGGGGTGACCCGGCTCGCCGTGGAAGGAGGCCCTGGCCAGCGCGTCGGGGGTGGCCAGCGCCGCCAGCCGTCGCACGGCCTCGGCGGTCACCCCCGGTGTGTCCACGGGGAGCACCACGACGGCGGTGGCGGAGGTGGCCGCCACCGCGGTCAGCCCGACGCGCAGCGAGGAGCCCATCCCGGTCGTCCAGCCGGGGTTGTCCAGCACGAGCGCGGGGCCGAGCGACGCCCGTGCCCTGACCTGCTCCGCGGCGGCGCCGAGCACCACGACGACCGGGTCGCACCCCGCCAGCCCCAGCGTGCCCGCCGCCGACTCGACGAACAGGGACCCGCGGTGGGAGACCAGCGCCTTCGGCGTGCCGAACCGGCGCCCGGCTCCGGCGGCGAGCAGCAACCCGGCGATCGACATGCCCTCAGACTAGGGCCTCGTGTCCGATCAGGTCGGCTCTGCGGCCCACGCCGAGCTTCCGGTACACCCTGGTCAGGTGCTGTTCGACCGTGCTCACGGTGATGTGCAGGCGTTTCGCGATCGCTCGGTTGGTGTGGCCGGCGGCGGCGAGGGTCGCGACTCGCCACTCCGAGTAGGTCAACTCCTTCGTCATGCCCTGATCACGTTGTAGAAGCTTCAACGGTTCACGTGTGGCCGACATTCGCCACGGGGGAATTCCCGCCGCGGGGCGGGCGTTCAGCGCACGGACAGGTGGGCGATCAGCAGGCTGCTCAGCAGCTCCGACGCCTCGTCCGGGATCCAGTGCGACACGTCCTCCACCATCTGGAAGTGGTAGGGCCCGCTCACCCAGTTCTCCGTGTCGAACGCCGCAGCCGAACCGAACGCGGGGTCCTCCGTGCTCCAGATGTACATCGTCGGCACGGTCACCTTCTCGACCCGGCTGCCCGCGCGGCTCGCCCGGTACCAGTTGAGCGCCGCCGTCATCGCGTCCGGCTCCGACAGCCGCCGCACGTACTCGTCGACCTTGCTCGGCGACACCTTCCACTCGAACAGCCTGCGCAGGGCCTCGCCGTCGTTGTCGAGCATCCGCTTCTCGGTGTTCGAGTTCCGCCACTCGGTCATGTACGCCGACCGCGCGTGCTGGTCCTCGTCCGTGCGGATCGCGTTCGCCAGCGCCGCCGGGTGGGGCGTCGACACGGCCGTCAGCGACCGCAGCCGGTCCGGGTGGTCGGCGGCGGTGTGCCACGCGACCGCGGCGCCCCAGTCGTGGCCGACGAGGTCGAACACCGGCCACGCCAGCTCGTCCGCGACGGCCAGCACGTCGCCCACGAGTTCGCCGGTGCCGTACTGGGCCACGGTCGTCGGCCGCACGCCGGGGGAGTAGCCGCGCTGGTCGGGCGCGACCGCCCGGTAGCCCTGCGCGCCGAGCACCTCCACCTGGTGGTCCCAGCACGACGCGCCCTGCGGGAACCCGTGCAGCAGCAGGACGGGACGGCCGTCCTCGGGACCCGCGCCGATGGCGTCGAAGGTGCCCGCGGGGGTGGGGATGCTCAGGTGTTCGACCACGGCCGGACTTTAACGCGTGGCTCCCGCGCCCGCGCTCAGACGGGCGCGGCGACGGTCGCCAGGGCGCTCGCCAGCCGTTCGAGGTGCGGCGGCGGCGATTCGAGCAGCGGCAGGCGCACCGACGCGTGCGGGATGATCCCGAGCGCGGCCAGCGCGGCCTTGGCCATGATCGCCCCCTGGGACGTCCTCATGACGGCGTCCACCAGCGGGATCAGCGACCGCTGGAGGGCCCTCGCCGAGTCGAGGTCGCCGCCGCGGACCGCGCGGATCAGCTCGGCGTTGCGGTCGGCGACGACGTTGCCCACGACGCTGACCACCCCCGTCGCGCCGCACGCGAGGTAGGCGAGGTTCAGCTCGTCGATGCCGCAGTAGTAGGCCAGGGGCGTGCGGGCCATGACGGACACCGCCTCGAACAGGTCGCCCTTGGCGTCCTTGACCGCCCGGATCCGGGGGTGGTCCGCGAGGTCGACCAGCGTGGCCTCCTCCATCGCGGTGCCGGTGCGCGCCGGGATGTCGTAGAGCATCACCGGCAGGTCGGTGGCGTCGGCGACGGTCGTGCAGTGCGCCACCACCCCGGCCTGGGTCGGCCGGGAGTAGTACGGGCAGACGAGCAGCAGCGCGTCGGCCCCGGCGGCCTCGGCTGCGCGGGCCCGGTCGGCGCTGGCGGCCGTGTCGTAGGTGCCGACCCCGGCGATCACCCGAGCCCGGCCGTGCGACCGGTCCGCCACGGCGCGCACGAGCCGGGCGGCCTCCGCGTCGGTCAGGGTGGGCGACTCCCCGGTGGTCCCGCCGACGACGATCCCGTCGCAGCCGGTGGCCAGCAGGTGGTCCACGAGCGCGGCGAGCCCCGGCTCGCAGAGCGCGCCGTCGGGGGTCATCGGGGTCACCATGGCGACGACGTTCGAGCCGAAGAGCTGATCGGTCATGGCTCCGATGCTGCCCGCGCCCCACTGCTGCGGTCCAGCGATGGTTTTTTGCCGGTACCGCGTAGCGTTGCTTCATGGTTGACGTCGGCGCGTTGCGCGCGTTGCGGTCGGTGGCCGAGCTGGGAACGCTGTCGCGGGCCGCCGACGAGCTGGGGTTCACGGCCTCCGCGGTGTCCCAGCAGATCAAGAGGCTGGAACGGCAGGTCGGTGTGCCCGTGCTCGCGCCCGCGGGCCGCGGGGTCGTGCTGACCCCGGCGGGCCAGGCCGTCGTCGACTCGGCGTCGGAGGTGTTCCAGGCCCTCGAACGCTGCGTCGAGGCGG
This sequence comes from Umezawaea sp., assembly GCF_057122925.1. Taxonomy (NCBI): domain Bacteria; kingdom Bacillati; phylum Actinomycetota; class Actinomycetes; order Pseudonocardiales; family Pseudonocardiaceae; genus Umezawaea; species Umezawaea sp. The sequence continues at coordinate 23,796 of NZ_DBNGPQ010000163.1, forward strand.
CCAGGTCCGCCTCCGAGGGCACACCGAGCGGCGTGCTCCGGGTGGCCGCCTTCTCGACCGCGGTCCGCGGGCTGCTCGCACCCGCCATCCCCCGGCTGTCCGCGCGCCACCCCGACCTGCGCGTCCACGTCGTCGAGCGCGACCCCGACCAGGCCCTCCACGCCGTCGAGTCCGGCGCGGCCGACCTCGCCCTCGTCCACGACGCCGACGGGCTGCCGCCGTCCCCGCCGCCCTCGGTGGTCCAGCGCCACCTGCACACCGACGTCGGCGACCTCGTCGTGCACCGGGAGCACCCGCTCGCACTCGTCGACGAGCCGCTCGACCGCGCCGACCTCGCGGGCCACGCCTGGGTCACCAGCCCGCCCGGTTCGGTGTGCCACCAGTGGTTCCGCCGCCTGATCGCCGACGTGCCGGGGGAGCACGACGTGCGCCACCTGGTCGACGACTTCGCCACCCAGCTCTCCCTGGTCGCCTCGGGTGAGGTGGTCGCCCTGATCCCGCGCCTGGCCCGCCCGCCGCTGGGCGAGGAGCTGGTCTCCCGGAGGCTGCGGCGGCGCCCGGAACGGGCGGTGACCGCGGCCTGGCGGCGCAGCGCCGACGCCAGTCCGGCCGTCCGCGCGGTGCTCGCCGAACTGCGTCCCCCGACCGGACCGCCCGACGGCGTGAAGTCCCTGTGATCTGGATCGCACTGCCCAACCGCGGGGTGGGGCCGTCACGAACATGACGGCATGGAGCCCCAAGTCGACGTGCTCGCGGCCTCGGCCGACGTGCGCGCCGTGGCACTCGTGCTGCACGGTGGACGGTCGCGCGGCCACGGCCGGGTGACCCGCTACCAGCTCGCCGTCCTGCGGATGCTGCCGTTCGGCCGAGCCCTGCACGCCGCGGGCCGCCGCCGCGGCCTGGAGGTGCGGATGCTCCGCTACCGCGTGCGCGGCTGGAACGCCCCCGACCTCGACCCCGTGCGCGACGCCCGGTGGGCGCTGGCCGAGGTCGAGCGCGAGCACCCCGGCGTCCCCGTCGTGCTCGTCGGCCACTCCATGGGCGGGCGCACCGCGCTGCGCGTCGCCGACCACCCCGCGGTGGTGGCCGTGTGCGCGCTGGCCCCGTGGATCGAACCCGGTGAACCGTTCCGGCAGCTCGCGGGCCGGTCGCTGCTCATCGCCCACGGCGACCGCGAGCGGATGACCGACCCCGCCGCGTCCTACCGGTACGCCGTGCTGGCGAAGACGGTCGCCGACCGGGTCGCCAGGTTCTCCGTGCAGGGCGACGGCCACGCGATGCTCAAGCGCGCCCGCGACTGGACCCGGCTCGTCGTGGACTTCGTCCTGGGCGAGCTGGGGTTCGAACCGAGGGCGCCCCACATCGCGAACGCCATGCGGGAACGCGCGCCGGACGGCTTGGACGTCCCGCTCAAGACAGCACACTGACGAGAGGACACACCCGTGGCACAGGAATCCGGGCGTCGACGGGTCGCCGTGATCGGCAGCGGCGTGTCCGGCCTGACCGCGGCCTACCTGCTCCAGCGGCAGCACGACGTGCTGCTGTTCGAGTCGGACGACCGGCTCGGCGGCCACGCGCACACCCACGAGCTGACCACTCCGGACGGCGGCACCGCCCTGGTGGACAGCGGGTTCATCGTGCACAACGAGCGCACGTACCCGAACCTGCTGCGCCTGTTCCGCGAGCTCGGCGTGTCCACCCAGGACTCCGAGATGTCGATGAGCGTGCGCTGCGACGGCTGCGGCCTGGAGTACGCGGGCGCCCGCAAGCTGCCCGGCCTGTTCGCCCAGCCGCGCAACCTGGCCAAGCCCGCCTACCTGCGGATGCTCGCCGAGGTCACCCGCTTCCACCGGCACGCCCGCAGGCTCCTGGACTCCCCGGAGGCCGAGGACGTCACGCTCGGCGCGTTCCTCGCCATCGGCGGCTACTCGCGCTACTTCGTCGACCACTTCGTGGTGCCGGTCGTGTCCGCCGTCTGGTCCTCCGGCCCCGGCCTGAGCACCCGCTACCCGGCGCGCTACCTGTTCGAGTTCCTCGCCAACCACGGGATGCTCGCCATCGGCGGCACGCCGAAGTGGCGCACCGTCGTCGGCGGCTCGCGCAGCTACGTCGAACGCGCCGCCAAGGGCCTGACCGCCGTGCACGTGTCCACCCCGGTCCGCTCGGTCGTGCGCACGGCCGACGGCGTCGAGCTGCGCGACGACGCGGACCAGCGGCACCGGGTCGACAAGGTCGTCGTGGCCACCCACCCCGACCAGGCGCTGCGGCTGCTCGGCGACGCGACCGGCGAGGAGGAGGCCGTGCTCGGCGCGTTCTCCTACTCCCGCAACGAGACCTGGCTGCACAACGACCCGAGCGTGCTGCCGAGGACCAGCGGCGCCCAGGCGTCGTGGAACCTGCTCAAGACCTCCTGCCACCAGCAGGAGGGGCCCGTCGTCGTCAGCTACCACATGAACCGCCTGATGCGGCTGGTCGAACCGCTCGACTACGTCGTCACGCTCAACGCCACCGACCGGGTGGACGAGCGCACCGTGCTGGCCAAGATGGTCTACGAGCACCCGCTGTACACGCCGGAATCGGTCGCCGCGCAACGCCGACTGCCCTCCCTCAACACCGACGTCACCGCGTTCGCGGGCGCCTACCACGGCTGGGGCTTCCACGAGGACGGCTGCGCGTCGGGCGTCAGAGCCGCCGAGAGCCTCGGGGTGCGTTGGTGACGGCTCTCTACGAGGCGCGGGTCAGCCACACCCGGCGCGAGCGGATCGACCGCGCGTTCAGCCACAGCGTCTACCTGTGGCTGGTCGACCTCGACCGGCTGCCCCGGCTCCCGTGGTGGCTCCGGCCGTTCGCCCGGTTCGAGGCGCGTGACCACTTCGGACCGCACGCGGACGCGAGGACCGGCACGATCCGCGAGAACCTGGACCGGTGGCTGGCCGACCGCGGCGTCGACCTCGCGGGTGGACGGGTGCTCATGCTCGCCAACGCCCGCCTGCTCGGCCACGTGTTCAACCCGCTGTCCGTCTACTGGTGCCACCGCCCCGACGGCGCGCTGGCGTGCGTCGTCGCGGAGGTCCACAACACCTACGGCGAACGGCACCCCTACCTGCTGGAGACCGACGGCGCGGGCCGCGCCGAGGTCGACAAGGCGTTCTACGTGTCGCCGTTCCTCGACATGGGGGGCCGCTACCTCATGCGGCTGCCCGAACCGGGCGAGGAGCTGTCCGTGACCATCGCGCTGCGGCAGAACGGGAGGACCCCGTTCACCGCGGGCCTGCACGGCGTCCGCAGGACGGTCTCCCCGGCGAACCTCGTCCGCCTGCTCGTGCGCAGGCCGCTGATGACCCTCCGCGTGTCCACCCTCATCCGGATCCACGGCGTCACGCTGTGGCTGCGCCGCCTGCCCATCACCCCCAGGAGTGACCGATGAGCACCATCGACGTGTCGGTGCCCCGCCCGAACCAGGGTGTGTGGCCGGGGCTGACCACCCCGCCCCGCTCGCCGTTCAAGGCGAAGGTCGCCGAGGCGCTGTTCCGCCGAGCGGTCGCGTCGCTGCCCGTCCGCGTCGTGCTGCCCGACGGCGTCCGCCTCGGCGCGGGCGGCCCGGACACGCCGGTCATGCGCATCCACCGGCCCACCGCGTTCTTCCACCGCCTCGGCGCCGACGCCAAGATCGGCTTCGGCGAGGCGTACATGGTCGGCGACTGGAGCTCGACGGCCCTCGCGGACCTGCTCAGCGCGTTCGCCGCGAAGCTCTCCACGCTGATCCACCCCAGGCTCCAGCTCATGCGCCGCTGGGTCGAGCTGCGCCACCCCGACTCCGAGACCAACTCCGTCGAGGGCGCGCGGGACAACATCCACCGCCACTACGACCTGTCCAACGACCTGTTCGCGACGTTCCTGGACGAGACGATGAGCTACTCGTCCGCCCTGTTCGACCCGGACGGCGACCACGACCTGGTCGCCGGGCAGCTCCGCAAGATCGACGGCGTGCTCGACTACGCGGGGGTCCGCGAGGGCAGCCGCGTGCTGGAGATCGGCACCGGCTGGGGCGCGCTGGCCGTGCGGGCCGCGCAGCGCGGTGCCACCGTGACGTCGCTGACGATCTCCGCCGAGCAGCGCAAGCTCGCCCAGCGGCGGGTCGCCGACGCGGGCCTGTCCGACCGCGTCGACATCCACCTGCGCGACTACCGCGAGGAGCGCGGGGAGTACGACGCCGTGGTCAGCGTCGAGATGATCGAGGCCGTCGGCGTCGAGTACTGGCCGACCTACTTCGGCGTCCTCGACCGGGTGCTCGTGCCCGGTGGGCGGGTCGGCCTCCAGGCCATCACGATGCCGCACGACCGGATGCTGGCCAGCGCGCAGAGCTACACGTGGATCCACAAGTACGTGTTCCCCGGTGGTCTGATCCCGTCCGTCCAGGCGATCGACAAGACCGTCCGCGAGCACACCGGCCTGCGGCAGGAGGCGTCGCGCGCCTTCGGCGCCGACTACGCCGAGACCCTGCGGCAGTGGCGCGAGACCTTCCTGACCAGGTGGGACGACATCAACGGGTTCGGCTTCGACGAGACGTTCAAGCGGATGTGGGAGTTCTACCTCGCCTACTCGGAGGCGGGTTTCCGGGTCGGCTACCTCGACGTGCGGCAGTTCGGGTACGTGAAAGCCTGACGCGTTGCTCCGTTCGGTCGACGTGCGCCCCCGACCGGGTGCCCCCCAGGCCTTTCGGCCCATCTTCGTGGTCAGCTTGAAGAAGGCGGTATCAGCGGCACGACTGGGGACTCCTTCTCCTGTGAGCCGGGCAACGCCGGGACGCTGTGATCGAGGAGGTCGCCGGATGGTCCATCCATCGTCTGTGCGCGCCGGTGTCGGGTTCGGCATCGGTTCGGACGGCGACGAACGCCCGGTCGGTCGGCCCCACGTCCGGTTGATCACGGGGTCCGCCGCCCCCGTCGTGAGCACCCAGTGGCTCGTCGAGGCTGAACTGGTCGACATCGTCGACCAGGCCCTCGCGGGCAACCGCCGCGCCGTCGAGCAGCTGCTGGCACGCATCCAGCCGCTCGTGCTGCGCTACTGCCGCGCCCGCGTCGGCAGCCGTGAACGCACGCTCGTCTCGGCCGAGGACATCGCGCAGGAGGTCTGCCTGGCCGTCGTCTCCGCGCTGTCCAAGTACCGCTACGAGCCCGGTTCGTTCCTCGCGTTCGTCTACGGCATCGCCGCCCACAAGGTCGCCGACGCCCGCCGCCGCGCCGTCCGCAGCCGCTCCGAGGTGGTCCCGGAACTCCCGGACTGCCCCACCCTCGAAGCAGGCCCCGAGCAGCGAGCCGTGAACGGCGAGACGCTGGAGACCGTCGTGCAGCTGCTGCACCGCCTCCCGGACCGCCAGCGCGAGATCCTCGTGCTCCGCGTCGCCGTCGGCCTCACCGCCGAGGAGACCGCCACCGCCGTCGGCTCCACCGCGGGCGCCGTGCGGGTGGCGCAGCACCGCGCCCTGGCACGTTTGCGCGAGATGTTGGCGTCGATGGACGGCTGAGCCCCCGTCGGCCGGCATCGTAGGGGGATGACGACCGCCGAACCGCCCGCCTTCGACGTGCTGTTGTCGGGCACGGTGTTCCTGGACATCATCTTCACCGGCCTGCCCCGCCCGCCCGCCGCGGGCACCGAGGTCTGGGCCGAGGGCCTGGGCTCGTGCCCCGGCGGCATAGCCAACCTCGCGGTGGCCCTGAGCCGCCTGCAACTGCGGACGGCGCTGGCCGCCGCCTTCGGCGAGGACGTCTACGGCGACTTCTGCTGGGAAACCCTCTCGGAGCAGGAGGGCGTCGACCTGACCTACTGCCGCCGCTTCTACGGCTGGCACTCGCCGGTCACGGTGTCGATGGCCATGGAGAACGACCGCAGCATGGTCACCCACGGCCACCGCCCACCGATCTCGGCCGACAAGCTCCTGGAGACCCCGCCCCCGACGCGCGCCGCCTTCGTCCACATCCAACCGGAGGAGGAGCAGTGGGTCGCCCGCGCCAAGGCGCAGGGCGCGCTCCTGTTCGCCGACATCGGCTGGGACCGCACCGAGGTATGGGCACCGTCACTGCTCACCCGCCTGGACGGCTACGACTACTTCCTCCCGAACGACAAGGAAGCGACCCACTACACCCGCAAGGACACGGCGGAGGACGCAGCGGTCGCCCTGTCCGAACACGTTCCGGTGGTGGTGGTCACGAGAGGAGGAGGGGGCGCTTTCGCCTACGACGCCTCAACAGGTGAAAAAGCGGACGTACCGGGCCTCAACGTGGCCCCGCTGGACTCCACCGGAGCAGGGGACGTCTTCGGCGCGGGCTTCGTGCTGGGCACCCTGGCGGGCTGGCCACTGGAACACCGCGTCAGGTTCGCGAACCTCTGCGCGGCCCTCTCGGTGCAGCACTTCGGCGGATCCCTCTCCGCACCGGGCTGGGGAGACATAGCAGCCTGGTGGCGCACGGTGGGAAAGCGGGAAGAAGGCGACGTGAAGGCCTACGGCTTCCTGGCGGACCTGCTGCCGGGCCACGCGAACGCCGAGGTCAGAAGAGCGACGGCGACGATAAAGCTCCAGGGACCGCACTGAAGCGCGAAAACCGATCCCTGGAGGAGTCGACCCGACCGGCCGCGGAACGCGGCCGGTTCGACTCGCGGTCGTGAGCCTCCACTTCGAGGATCGGACAGGCTTCCGCCCCGATCACGGGCTCGCAGGAGGAGCCCCTGGTCACATCGGCCGCACCACGCCGGAACCGGCGAGCACCTCCGAACCGGCGGCCATCCCAGCCGATCACCGGGGGAGCCGCGGCCGCTCCCGCTCCCGTCCCGCGATTCGAACCCGCCACGATCGGGTACTAGCAGCAGGGGCCCGCATCACCGACCACCCGCCCTCACAGGCGCCACAACCCACCAGGAGTACGTTCACCACATCGTCGGTGTGATCGCGCAGAATTTGCCGTTCGTCAAGCAACCTGCACGCGGTCCCGTGCGACTTATAAGGACAAGGGGATCTCCGCCAGTTCGGAAGGGGTTGCGGGTTTCGTGTTCGCGCGTGCGACGGGGCTGGTCAAGTTGGTGGGGTTGTGCCTTGCGGCGGGCGTGCTGCTCGCGGCGGTCATGTTCCCCGTCGTCGGCGGGTTGGGACTTGCGTCCAACCGCGCCGCGGACACGGTCGACCAGACTTCGGGTGAGCTGGCCAAGGGGGAGTTGCCCCTGGTCACCACGGTCCAGGACATGAACGGCGCACCCATCGCGTACCTGTACGACCAGTACCGGATCCCGGTGCAGTACGAGCAGATCGCGGACACGATGAAGGCCGCGATCATCGCGATCGAGGACAAGCGGTTCTTCCTCCACAAGGGAGTCGACTGGCAGGGCATCGCCCGTGCGGCGGCCAAGGCCGGTGCCGACGGCGAGGTGTCGCAGGGCGCGTCGACGCTGACGCAGCAGTACGTGAAGAACTACCTGGCGTTCGTGCTGGGCGGCGGCTCCAACGAGGCGTACGAGAAGGCCACCGAGGCGACCGCGGGGCGCAAGCTCCGCGAGGCGCGCGTGGCGCTCCAGCTGGAGCAGGTGATGACCAAGGAGGAGATCCTCACCGCCTACCTGAACATCGTGCCGTTCGGCAACGGCACGTACGGCGTGGGCGCGGCCGCCAAGGCGTACTTCGGCACGACCCCGGACAAGCTGACCGTGCCGCAGGCCGCGATGCTGGCCGGTCTGGTCAACCAGCCCAGCGTGCTCAACCCCGGCAGGGGTCCGGAGGCGGCGATCAAGCGCCGCAACACGGTGATCGACCGGATGCGCGACAACGAGGCGTTCGGCGCGGACAAGGCCGTCGCCGAGGCGAAGGCGACCGAGTACAAGGCCGCCGAGCCGGGTGTGGTCGCCGACCTCCAGCTCCTGCCCAACGGCTGCGTCGGCGCCGGTGACGGTCCGGTGTACGGCTTCTTCTGCCAGTACCTGCTGGACTACCTCCAGAAGTCCGGGATGAAGAAGGACGACCTGTTCCGCGGCGGGTACACGATCAAGACCACGATGGACCCGGTCGCCACGGTCGCCGCCAAGCAGGCGGCCGAGGGCCAGGTGCCCAAGACGACGGAGGGCGTCGCGAACGCCATGGCGGTCGTCCAACCCGGCTCGGACAAGCACCGCGTGCGCGCGCTGGCCGCGAACCGCGACTTCGGCAACAACGCCGAGGCCGGGCAGAGCGCCTACTCGCTCCCGGCGGAGGTGACGCGCTTCGGCGCGGGCTCCATCTACAAGGTGTTCACGGCCGCCGCGGCGCTGGAGAAGAAGGTCACCGGCATCGACCGGGAGATCGACGTCCCGAACGTCTACACGTCGAGGGTCTACCAGAACGGGGGCAAGCCCTACACCGTTCGCAACTACTCGAACGGCACCGACACGAAGATGACGCTGACCAAGGCGCTGGCGACCTCGCCCAACACCGGCTTCATCATCCTGGAGGAGAAGGCGGGCCTGGACAACGTCGTGGACATGGCCTACCGGCTCGGGCTGCGCGAGACGATGCAGGGGGTCAACGAGGCGGGCGACCCGCTGAAGGCCGACGGCTCGAACGGCCCGTCCCAGGGGGACCAGTTCAAGCAGAACAACAGCGGGTCGTTCACCCTCGGTCCGGGCGCGACCAGCGTCCTGGAGCTGTCGAACGTCGCCGCGACCATCGTCAGCCACGGCGTGTGGTGCCCGCCGACGCCGGTCGAGCAGATCCTGGACCGCGACGGCAACCCGGTGAAGCTCAACGAGCCCGCCTGCGAGCAGACCGTCGCCCCGGAGCTGGCGGACTCGCTGGCGCAGGGCATGAGCCACGACACGCTGCCCGGCGGCACGGCGGCGGGCGCGTCGCAGGGCTTCAACCGGCCGATGATCGGCAAGACCGGCACGACCGAGAACTACTGGTCGGTCGCCTTCATGGGCGCGACCCCGCAGTACGCGGGCGCGGTCATGACGTTCACCGACGGCGTGGCCCCGCAGGTCATCTGCGACGCCCGCTCCCCGAGGCTGTGCGGCAACAACGGCCGGACCGGCCTCACCGGTGGCGAGGTCGCCGCTCCGACCTGGTTCAACGCGATGAAGGTGATCCACGAGGGCAAGCCCGCCGACCCGCTGCCCCCGGCCGCGCCGCAGTACAAGTAGTCACCTGACGTAGCCGTTCACCGACCGCCCCGCCTGCCCTGTGCTAGCGGGGCGGTCCTCGTTCGGGTGTCTTGCACGATCAAGCTGATGACCAGCGGTGATGCTTCTGCCCGGCTATTGGTCTAGGAATCGGTCAACGGTCAAGTCCTGCGCCCGGTAACGGCGAAATTCGAGACTCGACCGTCTATTGTCACTCTGTGTAGTGAGAAGTGGGTTATCTCACCAATATGCGCACTTCGCAGCGCGAGACTTGCCCATGTTCGTCACCTCGGGTTACGTTCCCTGCCGCTTGTCACGGTTCGATAACTAGCAGGACACGGCGTCGTCCCCGAAACGACACCGACTGGATCCCCCGCCAGCCGTCCTGGTCGAACTCCCCGAGGCAGAAAGGCACACTCTTGGCCAGGCACAGCACTGCGCGCGGCCGAAGCGTGTTCACGGCACCCCCGAAGGCCGAAGGCCGCCGTGGAGCGCATCGCGTGGAGATCACCAAACCCACCCTCGGCGGACGCGCCGCCGCCGCCGTCGTCGTGGCCGGCGCTCTCGCCACCACCGCGGGCGTCGCGAACGGCTGGGGCTCGGTCGAGCAGCCCGGCGCCGAACTGGCGGCCAAGCTGGCCGCGGGCAGCTTGGCCCCGCAACCCGCTCCGACGCGGGGCGTGCAGACCGTGCACGTCATCCAGCCCGGCCTCGAGGCCGCGAAGCTCATGCGGGCCCAGCAGATGAACGCGGGCCAGCACGTGGACGAGGCCATCAGGTTCGCCCAGGACGGCTACACCGCGCGCCAGGCCGAGCTGAAGCGTCAGGCCGACGAGCAGGCCGTGGCCCAGGCGGCCGAAGAGGCCAGGATCGCCGCGGAGGAGGCCGCCAAGCGGCCGACGGTCGTGAAGCCCGCCGAGGGCAGCTACACCTCCGGCTACGGCGCCCGCTGGGGCACCACGCACTACGGCGTCGACATCGCCAACGCCATCGGCACCCCCATCGTGTCCGCGATGGACGGCGTCGTCGTCGAAGCCGGTCCCGCCAGCGGCTTCGGCCTCTGGGTCCGGGTGCAGCACGCCGACGGCACCACCACCGTCTACGGGCACGTCAACGAGATCATCGCGGCCCAGGGTGCCCAGGTGAAGGCGGGCGACCTCATCGCCACCATCGGCAACCGCGGCCAGTCCACCGGCCCGCACCTGCACTTCGAGGTCTGGCTGAACGGCGGCCAGAAGGTCGACCCCAGCTCCTGGCTGGCCGAGCGCGGCATCGCGCTGTAGGGCACCGCGAACGGCGGGCCCCCGAGTCCAGCGCCCCGAACGCGCGACTCCTCACCGGGGTATCCCGCACCGGTCCGCCTGAAACCCCCGAGTCGAACGACGGGGAAGCGTGGAACATACCGACTGGTCGGTACCCGAGGTAGGGTATCGGCCAGTCGCGTGTTCTGAGGAGGCGCTCGTGGGTCGTTGGGGAATCACGCTGCCGTTGACCGGTGTCCCGGTGCTGGAGCACCGGGCGCTGGTCTCCGAGCTGGCGGAGCTGGGGTACACCGACGTGTGGTCCGCCGAGACCACCGGAACCGACGCGTTCACGCCGCTGGCGCTCGCGGCGCAGTGGTCGGACTCGATCCGGCTCGGCACGGCGATCACACCGGTCTACACGCGCGGTCCCGGACTGCTGGCCATGAGCGCCGCGACGGCCGCCGAGGTGTCGGGCGGGCGGTTCGTGCTCGGCATCGGGTCGTCCTCGCCCGCCATCGTGAACCGGTGGAACGCCGCCGAGTTCACCGAGCCCTTCAAGCGCACCCGCGACACCCTGCGCTTCCTCAAGGCCGCGCTCGCGGGCGAGAAGGTCGACGAGCGGTACGACACCTTCACCGTGCGCGGCTTCAAGCTGGAGCGCGCGCCGGAGCGGAAGGTGCCGATCATGCTCGCGGCACTGCGGCCGACCATGCTGCGGCTCGCCGCCAAGGAGGCCGACGGGGCCATCACGAACTGGCTGGGCGCCGGTGACGTGGCGACGGTGCGGGCCGAGCTGGGCGACGCCGAGCTGGCGGCGCGCATCTTCGTGTGCCCGACCGAGGACGTCGACTCCGCACGGGCCCTGGGACGGCTGCTGATCAGCAGCTACCTGACCGTGCCCGCGTACGCGGCGTTCCACGACTGGCTGGGGCGCGGCGAGGCGCTGGCGCCGATGCACGAGGCCTGGGCCGCGGGGGACCGCAAGGCGGCCAACAGGCTCGTGCCCGACGCCGTCGTGGACGACCTGGTCGTGCACGGCAGCGTGGAGCAGTGCCGCGCGAAGGTGGCGGAGTACGCGGCGAACGGCGTGGACACGCCGATCATCGCGCTGCTGCCGACCGGCGCCGACCAGTTCGACCTCGTGCGCGCGCTCGCGCCGGGAGCCTGACGACGTGGCGCGCCGGGCGGGCGTCGGCGAGCTGAGCCGGACGGAGAACCGGATCATGGCCGCCGCCGTGCGGCTGTTCGCCGCCAAGGGCTTCGACGCCACGACCGTCCAGGAGGTCGTGGAGGCCGCCGAGGTCACCAAGGGCGCGCTGTACCACTACTTCGGGTCGAAGGACGACCTGCTCTACGAGATCTACCGGTCGCTGATCGGCAGGCAGATGGCGGAGCTGGACCGGATCGTGGCGCTTGACCTCGATCCGGCCACCACCGTCCGCGAGATCGTCGTGAGCCTGGTCGAGACGACGGCGTCGAGCGTCGACGAGGCCGCCGTGTTCATGCGCGAGATGCACCGGCTGGACGCCGACCTGATGGCGTCGTTCCGCGCCGAGCGCAGGCGCTACCACGAGACGTTCCGCGCGGTGGTCGAGCAGGCGCAGGTCAGCGGCCGGTTCAGCCGGGTCGTGCCCGCCGAGACGGCGGTGCTGATCGCGCTCGGCGTCATCAACCAGCTGCCCACCTGGTACCGCCCCGACGGGCCCAAGTCGCCTGCCCGGCTGGGCGGGGAGATCGCGGACTTCGTGCTCGCCGCGCTCCGCGCCACCGGCGGGCGACCGTTGGGCTTTACGGGTGAACACCCGTAGCGGAGAACGCCGAACATCAATTCTCCCCACCCGGCTGCCGATACCGTCCTCGGCGACCGCACGTCCGGAATCGGGGGATTCCGGCGTCTGCGCCGCGTTCCGGCGGATGACCAGGTGTGAGGGGTGTGGGGGACGTGTCCGAACCCGCTGGACGGTGGAGTCCGCGCAAGAAGATCGGTTACATCGCCTTCGCTGTCGGGATGGTCGTGGTGATCACCTCGGCGTCCGCGTACATGGTGACGGCGGTGGACCGGCGGTGGACCCCCGGCTCGATCGCGCTCACGGCGGTCAGCGGGATCATGGTGGTGGTCTCCGGCATCTGCATCAACGTCCTGCCCAGGGCGATCGGCACGATCTGGCGCAGCCCGGAGCGGCTGCCGCGGCTCGGTGACCTGCGGTGGCTGATCAGGCTGCTGAGGAAGCCCCTGCGCGTGGTGCTCGTCCTCGCCACGGTGGCCGTGATCGTCGCGGGCGGCATCGCCGCGATGCCGCCGCCGACCGGCCTGGAACGGGGTGAGATCGTCGTGATGACCGCGTTCGGGGAGGGCGTGACCGACCCCAGGAACGTGCTCTTCCGCCAGTGGAGCCAGTCGCACCCGGACAACCCCGTGCGGGTCGTCGCCGTTCCGGGGGAACCGGACGAGCAGAACGAGCGGATGGTGAACGACGCCGAGCCCGGTGGGAAGCACGAGGCCGACGTGTACGTCCTCGACCTCGTCTGGATGCCGCAGTTCGTCGACAGCGGGTACATCCGGGAACTGGACGGGACGAGCCTCTCCGAGTCCGACGACGAGGGCGACTTCATCCCCGGCGCCCTCGGGACCTGCAAGCGCGGCGGCAAGCTGTGGGCCCTGCCGTTCAACACCGACGCGGGCCTGGTGTTCTACCGCGACGACATCCCCGGCGTCACCGCGCCGAAGGAGTGGGACGACTACTTCGGCCAGACCGCCAAGGCCTCGGCGGTCACCGCGAAGGCGGGCGGGCACGGGATCAAGGCGGCGAACGCGGCGCAGCTCGCCGACGAGGAGGTCCTCACCATCACGGCGCTGGAGGCCATCTGGGCGGCGGGCGGCAAGATGGTGACCGACAGCGGTGACCTGACGCTGAACACGGACGAGAACGAGGTCTACCTCAGTGCTGAGGACCTCAAGGGCATCGAGAACCTCGCCATCGCCGCGAAGGACACCGACCTCGTGCTCACCGAGAACGACACCGCCGCGAAGTCGGCCGAGAACGGGGCGATCGACTCGTTCCAGGCCGGGGCGACGCTGTTCATGCGGAACTGGCCGGTCGCGTCGGACACCCTGCGCGACGACGTCCGCTACGGGGTGACCGCCTGGCGGACGCCGAGCGTGCTCGGCGGGCAGAACCTCGCGATCTCCGCCAAGTCGGGCCCGGAGGGCAAGCCCCGCGCCGCACGGGCGCTGATCGACTTCCTCACCAGCCGGTCGAGCCAGCTCATCCTGTCCGAGATGGGCTCGCTGGCGCCGACCCGGCAGTCGACCTTCCGCGACGGCAAGCGGGCCGACGCCCAGGAGCTCCAGACGGCGGTGAACCTGGCGTGGCAGCGACCGAGGACACCCCACTACACGCACTTCAGCAGGGTGTTCCGCACCGGCATCGCCCGCGCGCTCAACAACGGCGGGAAGGTGGAGCCGAGCTTCGGGCGAGACCTGTACGAGGCCTGGCACGGCCGCTGATCAGTCCCAGGTCAGGCAGAACGTGTGCCCGGCGGGGTCGGTGAACACCTGGAAGCCCTCGCCGCTCGCGTCCAGCCGACGCCCGCCCAGCTCGGTGATCCTCCGGGTGGCCTCGTCCAGTTCGTCGCGCGGTATCCGCAGGTCCAGGTGGAACTGCTGCGACCCCTTCGGGTCGGGGAAGGTCGGCGGTTCGTGCTCCGGGGAGAGCTGGAACGCGAACCGCCGACCCTCGCCGTCGACCACGACGGCCCAGTCGTGGTCGTTGTCGGTGACCTTCCCGCCGAGCAGCTCGGCGTAGAAGGCGGCGAGGGCGCGGGGGTCCCGGGTGTCGACGACGACAGACCTCAGTTGTCCGATCATGCGGCGCGTGTACCCCGGATCAGGCCTCGGCATGCTCCCGCAGCGCGACGAGCGCCTTGTCGGCGTGGGAGTTCATGCCGAACTCGGACTTGACCACCTCGATCACGCGGCTGTCGGTGCCGATCACGAACGTGTGCCGCTTCACCGGCAGCGGCCCGAAGCGGCGCTTCACGCCGAACACCTCCGCGACCTCGCCGTCCACGTCGGACAGCAGCGGGTAGTCGAACGAGTGGGCGTCGGAGAACTGCTTCTGCCTGCTGACGGAGTCGGTGCTGATGCCGACCCGCCGCGCCCCGACCTCCGCGAACTCCGCGGCCAGGTCGCGGAAGTGGCAGCTCTCGACGGTGCAGCCGCCCGACAGCGCGGCCGGGTAGAAGAACAGCACGACCGGCCCGTCCTCCAGCAGGGCCGACAGCGTGCGCGAGGCGCCGTGCTGGTCGGGGAGCGTGAAGTCGGGGACGAGATCGCCGGTCTTCATCTGGTGGTGTCCTTCCGCGTACGACTGGTGTCGTGGGGTGTTCGGCGGAGGCCCACCGTACGGTTCTCAGTAGGCTCGTGATCAGGGAGGTGGACGTGACCAGCATGTCCGACGTGGCACGCGCCGCAGGTGTGTCCGCCGCGACGGTGTCCCGCGCGCTGCGGGGCGAGCCCGGCGTGTCCGAGGCGACGCGGCGGTACGTCACCGAGGTGGCGAAGCGGATGCGGTACGCCATCGCCAGGGACGCCTCCAGCCTCGCGGGCGGGCGCAGGTACGCCATAGCGGTGCTGACCGGCGACGTCGGCCGCGGCGACCTGCTGGCGGGCGCCGAGGGCGCGCTGCGGCAGGCCGGGTTCGACGTGCTGCTCTACGTGCTGGGCGACGACGACGCGCGGACCGGGTTCTTCGAGGACGTGCCGCTGGGCCGCAGGGTCGACGGCGTGCTCGCCCTGTCGATCACCCTGGCCGAGCACGAGGCCGCGGCGCTGGCCGAGCTGGGCGTGCCGGTGCTGACCGTGGACGACGGCGACCTGCGCAGCGCGCTGCGGCTCGCGGTGGGCCACCTGATCGACCTCGGCCACCGCGACATCGCGCTGGTGCTGGCCGTCGGCGTGGACGAGTCCTACGACGAGGTGCTGGTCGCGCTGGGCCTGGAGATCCGTCCCGAGTGGACGCTGTGGTCCTCGCCGACCGTCGTCGGCGGCGAGCAGGTCGCGGACGCGCTGCTGGACGGCGACCGGCTGCCCACAGCGGTGGTCAGCGCGAGCGGTGAGGTGGCGCTGGGCGTGTTCATGCGGCTGCGCCGCGACGGCCGCCGGATCCCCGAGGACCTCTCGCTGGTCAGCCTGGACGGGCAGGACCTCACCCGCGCGGTCGGCATCACCGCCGTCGAGGGCGCCCTGCGCGAGGAGGGTGAGCAGGCCGTGGCGGAGCTGCTCGGCAGCATCCGCGGGAATGGGGAATCATCGGTGCACGAACTGTCGTGGCAGTTGGCGGTCAGGGAGTCGACCGGCAGGGCATGACGCACGGTCACGGAGCACACCACCACCCGTCCGGCCTGACACGACGCACTGAATTAGCTGCGCCCTTCGGGTGACCAGGTCGTGCCGCCCTGGCTTCCGCGGCGCCCTTGAGAGAAAGCTGATCGCGTGGACGACGAGTTGGCCGCACTGGCCGAGGCGCACGGCGTGGCCACCCGTTACGAGGACGCAGGGCAGCGCTGGGTCGACGTCGATCCCCCGGTCGTCGTAGCGGTGCTCGCCCAGTTGGACGTGGACGCCTCGACGCCGGAGGCCGTGCGCGCCGCGCTGGCGGCCGTCACCGCCGCCCCGGACACCCTCCCCGCCACGATCGTCGTCCGCGAGGGTCGCGTGCTCGACCTCGGCCACCCGGCGACCGCGGTGCTGGAGGACGGCACCGAGGTCGAGCTGCCCGCCGAGCTGCCGCTGGGCTACCACCGGGTAGGCACGTCGACGGTGATCGTCACGCCCGCGCGGCTGCCCACCGTGCCCAGGGCGTGGGGCTGGATGGTGCAGCTCTACGCGTGCCGGTCCGAGGAGTCGTGGGGGATGGGCGACTACACCGACCTCGCCACGATCGCCCGCCGCTCCAGCGTGGAGCTGGACGCCGGGGTGCTGCTGGTCAACCCGGTGCAGGCGATCAGCCCGACGCACCCGGTGGAGCGCTCCCCGTACTCGCCCGCCAGCCGCCGCTACCAGAACCCGATCTACCTGCGGGTCACCGCGACCGCCGCCTACTCGAACGCCGACCAGGCCACCCGCGAGGCCGTCGCCGCGCTGCGCCCGGACAACCGCACCGAGCTGATCGACTACGACGCCGTGTGGAGCGCGAAGTCGGCCGCGCTGGAGCTGCTGTGGCCGCACCACCGGGACCGGGTCGACCTCGACGCCGACCCCGCGCTGCGCGACTTCGCCACGTTCTGCGCGCTCGCCGAGCGCCACGGCCCGGACTGGCGGACCTGGCCGGAGGCGCTGCGCGACCCCGCGACGGCGCTGGCCGACCCGGAGCGGGTGGCCTTCCACGCCTGGCTCCAGCAGCTGTGCCGAGCCCAGCTCGACGACGTGCGGCTGGCGGCGCACGAGTCCGGCATGGCCGTCGGCGTCATCCACGACCTGCCGGTCGGCGTGCACCCCGGCGGCGCGGACACGTGGGCGCAGCGCGACACGTTCGCGCCGAACGTCACCGTGGGCGCCCCACCGGACGCGTTCAACCAGCAGGGCCAGAACTGGGGCCTCCCGCCGTGGCGGCCGGACCGGCTCGCCGCGCTGGGCTACGCGCCGTTCCGCGAGATGCTGCGCAGCGTCCTGCGCCACGCGGACGGCATCCGGGTCGACCACGTCGCCGGGCTCTGGCGGCTGTGGTGGATCCCGCCGGGCGAGTCGCCCGGCCGCGGCACCTACGTGCGCTACGACGCCGAGGCGATGCTCGGCGTGCTGGCGCTGGAGGCGCACCGGGCAGGCGCGGTCGTCGTGGGCGAGGACCTGGGCACGGTCGAGGACGAGGTGACCGAGACGCTGCACGAGCGGGGCATGCTCAGCTCCGCCGTGCTGTGGTTCCAGCGCGACTACGACGAGCCGGGCCACCCGCTCGTGCCGCCGGAGAAGTGGACGTCGTCGGCGATGGCGAGCATCTCGACGCACGACCTGCCGACGGTCGCCGGGTTCCTGGCCGCCGAGCACGTCCGCGTCCGCGCCGAACTCGGGTTGTTTGACGGGCCGGTCGACGGGGAATACAGCGCTGCCGAGCTGGAACGCCACCAGCTCGTCGAGCTGATGACCCAGGAGGGTGTGCCCACGGATGACCTCGTCGCCGCGTTCCACACCCTTCTCGCGAAGGCGCCCTCGGTGCTGGTGCTGACCTCGCCGCAGGACGCCCTCGGGGAGGTGCGCCAGCCGAACCTGCCGGGAACGGTCGACCAGTACCCCAACTGGCGGATCCCGCTGCCCGTGACGCTGGAGGAGCTCTTCGCCGACGAACACGTGCGCGCCGTCGTCGCCGCGCTGGCGGGAGGGCAGGGCTGATGAGCCGAAACAAGCGTGTTACCGCGGGTCACCGACCTGCGGAGTATCGTCAAGACGTCACCCGAGGAGCAATTCCGCCCAATGGTTGGAGGTGGCATTCCCCAGTGAACACCGAGGTTGCGTCCCGAACGGGAACCCTGCCCGGAAGTCTGATCACCGCCGTGCACCCCACGGAGGCCCTGGAGATCGCGGTCGAGCAGGTGCTGGCCGCCGTCCGGCCCGCGGTGCTGACCGATCCGGTGTCCGGTGCGCTGCGGGCCGAGGAGTCGCTGCGCAGCGCGCTGCGCGGCACCGAACACGGCACCGACGGCGCCCTGGAGCAGGCCATGGCCTGCGCGGAGGCGGCGTGCGAACACCTCCGCTACTGCGAACTCCAGGAGGCACGACTCCTCCTGGTAGCCGCGCGAGGCCAACTGGTCCGCGCGAACGCCCAGCGGTCCTGAGCGGACTCGGGTAGACGACACCACCAAGACCGCCACGCTCCCCGGCCCTCCCCGTCGACCTCCGTCGACCGGGTGGACCGGGTTGCCTGCTGAGGAGACCTAGTTGCGGCCCTGGCCAGGAACCCCCTACCCACTCGGCGCCACCTACGACGGCGTCGGCACCAACTTCGCACTCTTCTCGGAGGTCGCCGACGAAGTCGAGCTGTGCCTCTTCGACGAGGAGGGCGGGGAGACCCGCGTCAGGCTCCCGGAGGTCGACGGCTTCGTCCACCACGGCTACCTGATCGGCGTCGGCCCCGGCCAGCACTACGGCTACCGGGTGCACGGCCGGTACGAGCCGGAGCACGGACCGCGCTGCAACCCGAACAAGCTGCTCATCGACCCCTACGCCAAGGCGATCTCCGACGGCGTCGAGTGGCACGAGTCGCTGTTCGGCTACCCGTTCGGCGAGCCGGACCAGCGCAACGACCAGGACTCGGCGCCGTACGTGCCGAAGTCCGTCGTGGTGAACCCGTTCTTCGACTGGTCCAACGACCGCGCCCCGAGGACGCCGTACAACGAGACGGTGATCTACGAGGCCCACGTGCGCGGCCTGACGATGAACCACCCGGACATCCCGCACCGCCTCCGCGGCACCTACGCGGGCATCGCGCACCCCGTGGTCATCGACCACCTCACCAAGCTGGGTGTGACGGCGATCGAGCTGATGCCGGTGCACCAGTTCATCACCGACCACGGGTTGGCGGAGAAGGGGCTGCGGAACTACTGGGGTTACAACACGATCGGGTTCTTCGCGCCGCACGACCTGTACGCGG
>NZ_DBNGPQ010000164.1:0-16158 GCF_057122925.1 Umezawaea sp.
GTCTCGGCCGGAACCTAGACCGAACCGCGGTCGGGTGGCAGGTCGAAGCGGGCGCTCGATCCCGGTGGCAGAGTGGAGGGGTGACTGAATCGACTCCCGCCCGCCGCGCGGTGCTGCACACCAACCACGGCGACATCACCGTCGACCTGTTTCCGGACCACGCGCCCAAGACGGTCGCCAACTTCGCCGACCTCGCCGAGGGCGCCCGTGAGTGGACGCACCCCGAGACGCGCCAGAAGACCACCGAACCGCTCTACGACGGCACGATCTTCCACCGGATCATCGCCGGCTTCATGATCCAGGGCGGTGACCCGCTCGGTCAGGGCTTCGGCGGGCCCGGCTACCAGTTCGGCGACGAGTTCCACCCCGAGCTCCAGTTCACGAAGCCGTACCTGCTGGCGATGGCAAACGCCGGGCCGAACACCAACGGCTCCCAGTTCTTCATCACCGTGGGCCCGACGACGTGGCTCAACTTCAAGCACACCATCTTCGGCGAGGTGGCCGACACCGAGTCGCAGCAGGTGGTGGACAAGATCGGTGCCGCGCCGACCCTCGCGGGCGACCGTCCCGCGACCGACGTGGTGATCGAGTCCGTGGCCATCGAGCGGTACTGACCCGTTCCGGTGAGCAATTCGGCAGTTCCTCCGCCGCCTGGTGAGCCGATCGGTGCGCAGCCGGAAGTCCCGGTCTGCGTGCGACACCCCGATCGGCAGACCAGGCTGCGCTGCGTGCGGTGCGAGCGACCGGCGTGTCCGGAGTGCCTCCGCGACGCGTCGGTCGGGTACCAGTGCGTCGACTGCATCCGCGAGGCGCAGGGCACGGTCCGCCGTGCCCGCACCTTCGTGGGTGCGGAGGTGGGCACGCGTCCGCTGGTGATGCCGGTCCTGATCGTCGTCAACGTGCTCATGTTCGTGCTCACCGCCGTCCAGGCGGGGAGCGCGGTGAACAACCAGCGGTCCGAGGTGTTCTCGGCCTTCGTGCTCTGGCCCGAGGGCGTCGCCGTGCTCGGCGAGTGGTGGAGGTTGCTCGGAGCGGGCTTCCTGCACTACGGGCCGACGCACATCGTGTTCAACATGCTCGCGCTGTACGTGCTGGGCCGGGACCTCGAACCCGCCTTCGGGCGGGTGCGGTTCCTGGCCCTCTACCTGGTGTCCATGTTCGGCGGCAACGTCGCGGTCTACCTGTTCGGCTCGCCGAACGCGTTGACCGCGGGCGCCTCGACGGCCGTGTACGGCCTGATGGGCGCGATGCTCGTGGCGGTGCTGAAGCTCAAGCTCAACCCCGGCACCGCCCTGGCCGTCATCGGTCTGAACGTGGTCCTCAGCTTCACGCTCCCCGGCATCTCCCTGGTCGGCCACCTCGGTGGCCTGGTCGTCGGCGCGGGACTGGCCGCAGGCCTGATCTACGCGCCGCGGGAACGCCGTGACCTGTGGCAGGGAGCCCTGGTCGCCGCCACGACACTGGTGCTGATCGGCCTGGTGCTCGTGGGCACGGCCCGGCTCGGCCTCTAGGGCCGCAACGCGTGCAGGACCTCGGCGACGTCCCTCGGGTCGGCGCCGAGGTCCAGCCACGTCAGCACGACCAGGTGCTCGTCCTCGCCGCGCTCCCAGTCCAGTTCGAGGCTGTGCGACTCGCGGCCGAGCCTGCGCGTCCGCACCGGTCGGATCTTGACCTCGTGCCACGGGAAGTCGTGCACACCGGTCACCGTCCGCACGTGCAGCCCCGAGTCGTCCACACGCAGCCGGGGGCGCACGACCGCCCCGTAGGTACCCAGCGCGACGCCCAGCACGGCCGCCACGCCCATCAGCAGGCGGGTGGTGTTCTCGTCCGCCAGCAGGGCGGCGACGAGGGCGACGGCGGCCAATCCCCAGGCCAGGGCGACGACGCCGGGTAGCGGGGCCCAACTACGGGTGGTCGGCTCGGCCGACGGCAGTGGTGTCACGCGGTCGAGTGTCCCGCACGGGTGGTACATCTCCGGTCAGGAACCTGTGGACAACTGGAGCCCGCTACCGGGGGCTTGTGCAAAATGGCGCAAAGTTGTCCACAGGGGTTGTCCCCAATGGGGATTACTTCGGGACCGGTGGTCACCTCACCGGGTGATGACACCCCGTGAACGGCCGCGAACGCACGCCAGCCCGGACGGGTCAGGTCCGGGCTGGCGCGGGAACGCGGGAGGAGGTGTGGTCAGCGCCACTTCATGGTCATGAGCAGACCCACGATCATCAGCGCGAAGCCGATGCCGAAGTTCCAGGACCCCAGGTCCATCATCACCGGGATCTTGTCACCGGCGATGTAGTTGACGACCAGCCATGCCAGACCGAGCAGCATCACGCCCAGCATGACGGCGATGTAGAGGGGGTGCGAAGGCCCGGCTGCCTTGACCTTCACCGGCGTGCGGCGATCGGCAGGCGCGGTGTAAACGGCCTTCTTTCGGACCTTGGACTTCGGCATTCTGTCCTCGCCTGGTGTATTGCCTCCAGTGGCGCGAGTTTACGTCCACTGCTGGAGGAACACGTTAACGTAACCGGGCAGGTCCGCGAAGTGCTCTGCGGATCCGCGTCTTTCGCATTCACATCGGCTCGGGAGGTTTCTCGGTGAGCTACGACCCGCCACCGCCGCCACGCGGCCGTCCGGGCCAGCCGCCACACGCGCCCCGCCCCAGGCCCTTCCCGGCCTCTCAGGAGCCCTTTCGTGGCAGGCCCGCCCCTGGTCAGCGCCCTGTGGCACCGCAGGGGCCGCCGCCGCACCCCCGTCGACCACCGCCCCGACCGCGCCCGGTGGAGAGCGCGACGGAGGTCATCCCCAAGATCGCCGTCCACGAGGACGTGCCCCCAGTCGCCGAGCCTGAAACGGTCAAGATCCCCCGCCCGGCACCGCCGGACGGACTAGGGCGCAAGGCCGTGCGCGGCTTCGGCGAACTGATGATCACGGCCGGTCTGGTCATCCTGCTGTTCGTCGTCTACGAGGTCTACGTCACGGACCTCATCTCGGCGGGCAAGCAGGACGAGGCGACCACGGCGCTGGACGACCAGTGGAACGAGTCGAACACCGTCGCGCCGGTCGACCCGCAGCGCCAGGTCCAGTACGACCTGATCGAGGGCAAGGCCTTCGCCAAGATGTACATCCCGGCGTTCGGCCCCGACTACAAGTTCTCGATCGTCGAGGGCACGACCGACAAGCACCTGGAGGTCGGGCCGGGCCACTACGTCGGCACCGCGCTGCCCGGCAACCCCGGCAACTTCGCCGTGGCCGGGCACCGCGTCGGCAAGGGCGCCCCGTTCAACGACCTCGACCTGCTGTCGTCGTGCGACGCGATCGTGGTGGAGACGCAGACCAACTGGGTCGTCTACCGGATGCTGCCGACGTCGGGCGAGGAAGCGGGCTGGGCCGAGGGCAAGGCGAAGAACCCGAAGTGCGCGAAGGTCGCGCCGCTGAAGGACCAGTCGAACCCCGCGGGCAGCCCGTACGCCAAGACCGTCGGCCAGGAGATCGTGACGCCGCAGCAGGGCGAGGTGATCAGCCCGGTGCCGCACTTCACCGGTGAGCTGCCCGCCGCGCAGCAGGCGGCGCTGATGACCCTGACCACGTGCCACCCGCGGTTCTCCGACAAGCAGCGGCTGATCGTGCACGCGGTGCTGACGATGAACTACCCGAAGGCCAACGGCTTCCTGCCGCCGGAACTGAAGGAGCAGTGATGTACGGCTGGATCTGGCGCCACCTGCCGGGGCCCACGCCGGTTCGCGTGGTGGAGGCCCTCGTCCTGGCGCTCGGGATCATCGCGCTGCTGATGTTCGTGGTGTTCCCGTGGGCCGAGCCGCTGCTGCCGTTCAACAACGTCACGACCCCGTCGTAGACGACCGGGCGCCTCCCGCGGTCGCGGGAGGCCCCCGGCCTTCGCGGGCTCAGCCGCGGGACACGGACACCATCGTGTGCCGGTCGACGACCTTCACCCGGTCCCGTCCCCCGGCCGCGCCAAGACCGATCTCGTGCTCGTCGAGCCGCTTCCAGCCGTCGAACGTGGTGTAGCGGATGCCCCGCTGGTCGAGGAACCGCACGACCGCCTCGGGGTCCGGCTGGTCGGCGCCGGACAGCAGCGGCGCGTCCGCGAGCAGGCTGGTCACGGTCTCCAGGGCGTCGCCCTTGGTGTGGCCGATCAGGCCGACCGGGCCGCGCTTGATCCAGCCGGTGACGTAGACGCCCGGCACGGTCTGGTCGTCGATGTCGAGCACGCGGCCCGCCTGGTGCGGCACCGTGCCCGTCGTGTGGTCGAACGGCAGCTCCGCCAGGTGGGTGCTGAGGTAGCCGACCGCGCGGTAGACCGCCTGCACCGGCCAGTCGGTGAACTCGCCGGTGCCCCGCACGCCGCCGTCGCCCGTGAGCTCCATCGTCTCGGTGCGCAGACCGGTGACCTCGCCGTCGCCCAGCACCTCGACGGGTGCCTGGAGGAAGTGCAGGTGCAGCCTGCGGGGGCGGGTGCCCTGGTCGCGGATCGCCCACTCCTGGAGGGTCTTCACGACCATCTCGACCTGCTTGTTCGACCTGATCAGCGCCATGCTGGCGGCGCAGAACTCGATCCCCTCGGGGTGGACGACCACCTCGACGTTGGGGGAGTGGTCCAGCTCGCGCAGCTCCAGCGGCGTGAACTTGGCCTGGGCGGGCCCTCGACGGCCGAAGACGTGGACGTCGGTCACCGGGCTGGACTTGAGGCCCTGGTAGACGTTGTCCGGGATGTCGGTGGTGAGGAGTTCGTCCGCGGTCTTCGCCAGGATGCGGGCGACGTCGATGGCGACGTTGCCGACGCCGAGCACGGCCACGCTGGACGCGGTCAGGGGCCAGGTGCGGGAGACCTCGGGGTGGCCGTCGTACCAGGAGACGAAGTCGGCCGCGCCGAAGCTGCCCTGCTGGTCGATGCCGGGGATGTCGAGGTCGCGGTCCTTCTCGGCGCCGGTGGAGAAGATCACCGCGTCGTAGAACTCGCGCAGGTCGCCCAGCTTCAGGTCGACGCCGTACTCGACGTTGCCGAACAGGCGGACCTGCGGGCGGTCGAGCACCCGGTGCAGGGCGCTGACGATGCCCTTGATCCTGGGGTGGTCGGGGGCGACGCCGTAGCGGATGAGGCCGTAGGGGGCGGGCAGCCGCTCGAACAGGTCGATGCTCACGTCGGTGTCGGACTTGGTCAGGGTGTCGGCGGCGTAGATGCCCGCCGGGCCCGCGCCGACGATCGCAACTCGCAGAGAACGGCTCATGAGTTTAGTTTAGGTGAGCCTTACCTCACTTCTGACGAGAGCATTGTCACGGCTACGCTGTGGGAATGCGCGTGCTCGTGGTCGACAACTACGACAGCTTCGTCTACAACCTGGTCCAGTACCTGGCCCAGCTCGGTGTGGAGTGCGTCGTCCGACGCAACGACGAGGTGGACCTCGCCGAGGTCGGCACCGTCGGCGGAGTCCTCGTCAGCCCTGGTCCCAGCACCCCCGACAAGGCGGGTGCGAGCATGGACGTCATCCGGCACTGCGCCGCCAACGGCGTCCCCGTGCTCGGCGTCTGCCTCGGCCACCAGGCCATCGGCGCGGTGTGGGGCGGCACCGTCGACCTCGCCCCCGAGCTGCTCCACGGGAAGACCAGTGTGGTGCACCACACCGGGAAAGGCGTGCTCAAGGGCGTGCCGAACCCGTTCACGGCCACCCGGTACCACTCGCTGACCGTGCTGCCCGACACGATCCCCGCCGAGTTCGAGGTGACGGCCGAGACCGACACCGGGATCGTCATGGGCATGCGGCACCGCGAGCTGCCGGTCGAGGGCGTCCAGTTCCACCCGGAGTCCGTGCTCACCGACGGCGGCCACCGGATGCTGGCCAACTGGCTCGCCGTGTGCGGCCACGAGGTGCCCGAGTCGACCGTCGCCACCCTGGAGAACGGGATGCGCGCGCTCGCCTCGGCAGCGAGCAAGGCCTAGCGCCCGACGAACCCCGAACGCACGAGAAGGCCCCCGCGGCGAGCGCTGCGGGGGCCTTCTCGTGCGGTAGTCCGAAGCTAGGTGGTGGGCGGTCCGCCGCCCACCTTGAAGTCGGCCACGGTGATGTTGATCCGCTGGTTCTTGGTGATCGCGGCACCCGCCTTCGGGTCCTGCGACTGGATCTTGCCGTTCTTGCTGATGTCCGAGACGGCAGGCTTGTCCGTGATGGTCAGCTCGCCGTTCCAGCCCTGCTGGTTCAGCTTGGACTTGGCCTGGTCCACCGTCAGCCCGGTGATGTCGGGCATCGCGATCTGGTTGCCCTTCGACACCGTCAGCGTGATCGTCGAACCCTTGGCGACCCGGCCGGGGTTCGGGCTCTGGGTCAGCACCTGGCCCTGCTCCTCCGGGCTGTCGGCTTCCTTCGAGTTCACCTTGAACCCGGCGCCTTCGAGGGTGGCCGTCGCGTCCTCGATGCTCTGCCCGGTCACGTCGGCGAGCTGCACGGTGTCCGGTCCCTTGCCGAGCAGGACCGTGATCGGGGCGCCCTTGGCCGCCTTCACCCCGGCCTGGGGGTTCTGCTGGGCGACCTTGCCGACCTTGTTCGGGTCCTCCACCTCGACGGTGTCCTGCCCCTGGACGAAGCCCCAGCCGTCGGCGGTCAACTTCGCCTGCGCGTCCTGCGGGGTCAGGCCCATCACGTCCGGAACGGCGACCTGGTCCGGGCTGGTGCCGTAGGTCAGGGTGATCTCGGTGTACTTCGGCACCGACGTGCCCGCGGCCGGGTCGATCGCGAAGACCTTGTCGATGTCGTCGGCGGTGCAGCGCGGCGTGGCGCCGTTCTCACCGGGCTGGCACGGCACCGGGTCGATCTTGTACTTGAGGTCGACCTCCTCCAGGCTCGCCTTCGCGGCCGTCAGCGTCTTGCCCGTCACACCGGGCACCGGCACCTTCTCCGTGCCCGCGCTGCTGTCGTCGCCGATCAGGCTCGACGTGATCCACGCGGCCAGCGCGATCACGGCGATGCACAGCAGCACGACCAGGGTGACCATGGTCGCCTTCTTGCGCTTCGCCCGGCGCTCGGCGTCCTCCTCGGCCAGCGGGTCGTACTCGTTCTGCTCGTCGCGCAGCGCCGACGGGCGGTGGCGGCCGGACGAGACGACCTCGGTGCGCGGCGTCTGGTTGAGCACCGCGGTGCGGTCCTCGGGCGTCATCACGGCGGGTGCCGACGGGCGCTGGCCGGACAGCACGCGCACCAGGTCCGCGCGCATCTCGGCGGCCGACTGGTAGCGGTTCGCCGGGCCCTTCGCCATCGCCTTGAGCACGATGGCGTCGAGCGCGGGCGTCACGTTCGGGTTCAGCGACGACGGGGGCTTCGGGTCCTCCCGCACGTGCTGGTAGGCCACGGCCACGGGGGAGTCGCCGGTGAACGGCGGCTCGCCGGTGAGCAGCTCGAACAGCACGCAGCCCGACGCGTACACGTCGGAGCGGCCGTCGACCGCCTCGCCGCGCGCCTGCTCGGGCGAGAGGTACTGGGCGGTGCCTATCACCGCGGCGGTCTGCGTCACGGCGGCCTGGCCGTCGTGCACGGCGCGGGCGATGCCGAAGTCCATCACCTTCACCGCGCCGGATCGCGTGATCATGACGTTCGCGGGCTTCACGTCGCGGTGCACGATGCCGTGCCGGTGGCTGAAGTCCAGCGCCGCCGACACGTCGGCCATGACCTCCATGGCGCGCTTGCCCGACAGCGGGCCCTGCGTCTTCACCATGTCGCGCAGCGTCCGGCCGTCGACGTACTCCATGACGATGTACGGCAGCGGCCCGTACTCCGTCTGGGTCTCGCCCGTGTCGTAGACCGCCACGATCGCCGGGTGGTTCAGCGCCGCGGAGTTCTGGGCCTCGCGGCGGAAGCGTTCCTGGAAGGTCTTGTCACGGGCTAGGTCGGCTCGAAGCACCTTGATCGCCACGTCCCGGCCGAGCCGTACGTCGCGGCCCTTGTGGACCTCCGACATACCGCCGTAGCCGAGGGTCTCACCCAGTTCGTAGCGGTTGGAGAGCAGTCGCGGAGTGCTCATCAGTGCGTCGTCCCGCTCCTCGTCAACGGTCTAACCATCGTGTCTAGCAGTTCGGTTTCGTGCTCGCCCAGCCTGGCCCGTTCCGTTCACGTAGGCACACAGGTGACCCTCACCCGTGAGCCGATCGCAACCTCACCCACCGGCGACACGTCGGACACCATGCACCGGTTCTGCTCCCTGGGCTGACCACCCTGGCTCGTCTGCGACTCGGGTTGCAGGCCGTAGCCCGCGAGCTTCTCCGTCGCCTCGTTCACCGGCAGGTCCAGGTAGTCCGACTTCTCGATCCGGACCACCGGTGTGCCGGGGATCTTGTCCGTGGGGCCCAGGTCACCCGCCGCGCTCGGCTGGTTGTCCTGCGCGGGACGAGCGCCGGTGGTGCTCTGCTGACCCGACACGGCATCGTCGCCGTCCTGCAACACCGCACGCAGCACGAAGATCCCCAACACGATCAGCGCCACGACCAGGAGACCGACCATAACCCACAAAACGGCCCTCGCTTTCCCCTGAGGCCGCGGCGGATTCGGCAACGGACGGAAATTACCCGTGTGCGGAGTGTTGTGCGGGACGGGATGTTGACCGGACGGCATACCGGGTTGGACGGGCGGGAACCCCGGCTGCGAGGACGGGTGCGACATCTGGAGCCCTGGGTGCGTCATCACCGGGCCCGTGGCCATGGCCAGGCCGGACGGGGTCGGCAGCGGCCTGCCCGCCCGCACGGCGCCGACCGCCTCGGCGAACTCGCCGCCGTTGCGGTAGCGCTTCCGGGGGTCCTTGACCAGCGTGGCCTCGATCAACGCCCGCGGACCGCCCGGCACGTCCGGCGGCAGCGGCGGCGCGATGTCGCGGATGTGCATCATCGCGACCGTGACCGCGTTCTCCGACCGGAACGGCCGGTGCCCGGTCAGGCACTCGTAGCCGCACACGGCCAGCGCGTACACGTCGCTCGCCGGTTCGGCGTCGTGGCCGAGCGCCTGCTCGGGCGCGATGTAGTGGGCGGTGCCCATCACCATGCCGTTGCGGGTCACGGGCGCCGCGTCGGCCGCCTTCGCGATCCCGAAGTCGGTGATCTTCACCTTGCCGGTGGGGGTCACCAGGATGTTGCCCGGCTTCACGTCGCGGTGCACCAGCCCGCGCTCGTGCGCCGCCTGCAACGCCGTCCCCGCCTGCTGGAGCACGTCCAGCGTGCGGTCGACGGTCAGCCTGCCGCGCGCGATGATCGCGGCCAGCGGCTCGCCCTCGACCAGTTCCATCACCAGGTAGGCCGTGTCCTCCGGCCCGTCCGGCATCGACGCGGTCTCGCCGTAGTCGTGCACCGCGGCGATGCCGGGGTGGTTCAGCGACGCGGTCGTCCGCGCCTCGATGCGGAAGCGCGTGAGGAACTCCGCGTCCCCGCTGAGGTCGGCCTTGAGCACCTTGACCGCGACGTTGCGGTCGAGCCTGGTGTCCTCGGCCTCCCAGACCTCGCCCATGCCGCCGACGGCGATCCGCCTGGTGAGGCGGTACCGCTCGGCGAGGAGCTGGCCGGTGATGAGCATCAGCGGCCAGCCAGGTAGGCGCCGATGACCGCCCTGCCGACGGGGGCGGCGACCTTGCCGCCGGTCGCGCCCAGACCGCGGTTGCCACCGTTCTCGACGATCACCGCGACGGCGATGGTCGGCTTCTCGGCGGGCGCGAACGCGATGTACCAGGCGTGCGGCGCGACCTTGCTCGGGTCGACGCCGTGCTCGGCGGTACCGGTCTTCGACGCGATGTTCACGCCGCTGAGCCTGCCCTCACCGCCGGTGTTCGCCTCCGACTTGAGCATCATGTCGCGCAGGGTGTTGGCGGTGTTCGCGCTGATCGCGTCCTCCACCTCGTCCGGCTCGGTCTCCTCGATGACCTCCAGGTCGGGGGCGATCAGCTTCTGGACCAGGTACGGCTTCATCCGCACACCGCCGTTGGCGATGGTCGCGGCGATGACCGCGTTCTCCATCGGGGTCATCTCGACCACGCGCTGGCCGATGCCGCTCTGGAACAGCGCGGCCTTGTCCGGCACCGGGCCGTACGAGGACGGCGCCACGGCCAGCGGCATCGTCAGGCTCTTGTCGTTCATGCCGAACTTCTCGGCCTGCTTGGTGAGCTTGGCCTCGCCGAGTTCGCCCGCCAGCTCGGCGAACGCGGTGTTGCACGACCGCGCGAGCGCCTCCTCCAGCGACGCGGTCGCGCCGCCGCCGCAGGGCGTCTCGTTGAAGTTCGGCAGCGGCGTGTTCGTGTTCGGCAGCGTGATCGAGCCCGCGGCGGTGAGCTGCGTGTCCTTGGTCCTGCCGTCCTCCAGCGCCGCCGCCGACACGACGACCTTCCAGGTCGAACCGGGCGGGTAGATGGCCTGCACCGCGCGGTTCATCGTCGGCTGGGGGCCGTCCTCGGCGGTGTACTCCTGCCACGCCGCCTCCTGCTCTTCGCCGTCGTGGCTCGCGAGCCGGTTCGGGTCGTAGGAGGGGGTGCTCACCATCCCGAGGATGGCCCCGGTCTGCGGGTTGAGCGCGACCACCGAACCGGTGAACCCGGCGTTGGTCATCGAGTCGAACGCCGCCTGCTGGACCTTCGGGTCGACCGTGAGCTGGATGCTGGCGCCCTTGGGGTCGCGACCGGTGATCACGTCGGACAGCCTGCGCGCGAACAGCCGGTCGTCCGAGCCGTTCAGCAGGTCGTCCTCGACCCGCTCGACGCCGCCGCTGCCGTAGATCAGCGAGTAGTAGCCGGTGACCGGCGCGTACGCCGGACCGTTGGCGTAGACCCGCTGGTAGCGGTACGTGTCGTCGGTGCTCTTGACGTTCGCCAGAGGGGTGCCGTCGCTCGCGATGATCTGACCGCGCTCGCGGGAGTACTCGTTGAGCAGGACGCGCTGACGGTTGTGGTCGTCCTTGCGGTAGTCGTCCGCCTTGATCACCTGCACGTACGTCGCGTTGCCCATGAGCAGCAGGATCATCACCATCATGGCGATGCCGACGCGGCGGAGCGGTGTGTTCATTTCGGACGCTCCACCATGACTGTGTACTGGTCCGCGATGGCGGGCTGCTGCGGCTTCGGCTTCGGCACGACCTTCGGACCGCGCGCCGCGTCCGAGATGCGCAGCAACAGCGCGACGAGGACGTAGTTGGCCAGCAGCGACGAGCCGCCGTAGGACAGGAAGGGTGCGGTGATACCGGTCATCGGGATCAGCTTGGTGACACCGCCGACCACGATGAAGACCTGGAAGCACAGCGCGAAGCTGAGACCGCCGCCGAGGAGCTTGCCGAAGCTGTCGCGCACGGCGATGGCGCTGCGCAGGCCGCGCAGCGAGAACACCATGTAGATCAGCAGCATCGCCGACAGGCCGACGAAGCCGAGCTCCTCGCCGATGGCGGACGTGATGAAGTCCGTGTTCGCCTCGGGGATCAGGTCCGGCCTGCCCGCGCCGAGACCGGCGCCGAAGATCCCGCCGGTGCCGAGCCCGAACAGCGACTGGGCGATCTGGTAGCCGCCGCCGGGCAGGTCGTAGGTCGCCAACGGGTCCAGCCAGTTCGACACGCGCTGCTGCACGTGGTTGAACAGCTTCCACGCCACGATCGCACCGCCGGAGAACAGCACGAGGCCGATCACGACCCACGCCGCGCGCTCGGTGGCCACGTAGAGCAGCACCAGCACGATGCCGAAGAACAGCAGCGAGCTGCCGAGGTCCTTCTGGAGCACCATGATGCTCACGCCGACCGCCCACGCGGCGACCAGCGGACCGAGGTCGCGGGCCCTCGGCAGGTCGAGACCGAGGAACCGCCTGCCCGCGGCGGTGAACAGGTCGCGCTTGGAGACGAGGAAGGCCGCGAAGAAGACCATCAGCAGGATCTTCGCGAACTCACCCGGCTGGATCGAGAACGCCCCGAACGTCAGCCAGATCTTCGCGCCGTTGATCTCCGGCGCGATGAAGCCCGGCAGGATGCCGGGCAGGATCAGCGCGACCAGGCCGACCAGACCGGCGGTGTAGCCGTACTTGGCCAGCGTCCGGTGGTCCTTGACGAACTTCAGCACCAGCGCGAACAGCACCAGCGCGACGGCCGTCCACAGCACCTGCTTGGGGGCCTTCGCCGAGTACAGCTCGCCCTGGAACACCTTGCCCTCGTTCGCGAGGTCGATCCGGTGGATCATCACCAGGCCGAGGCCGTTGAGCAGCGCGACGCACGGCAGGATGATCGGGTCCGCGTACGGGGCCCACTTCCGAACCGCGAGGTGCGCTACCGCGAACAACCCCATGTAGGCCAAGCCGTAGTAGACGATCTGCATCGTCAGGGCCTGCTCCTGGTTCGCCTCCACCAGGATCAGGGCGGCCGTCACCAGGGCCGAGGCGAACCCGAGCATGACGAGTTCGGTACCCCGCCTCGTGGGCGGCCTCAAGCCCGGCGACGTGCTGGTCGCCGCTGCGAGCGGCGCCTCCCCGGTAGGAGCCGGCGAACCCATCGACTACTGGCCCTTCCGTCGGCAGTCCGTGCCCGGCGTCTGCGAGGGCGACTGCAGTGGAGTGGCGTCCGAACTGGTCGCCGCCGGGGTCGGCTCGGTGGTCGTGCTCGTGCCCGACAGCGGTGTGGTCGTGCTCGTGGGCGGTGTGGTCGTCGTCACGGTCGTCGAGGGCTTCGTGGTGTCCGCGCACGGGGGCAGCACCTGCTCCGTGCGGAGCTTGCGGATGCCCTCCCGAGCCTCCTCCAGCCCGTCCTTCGTGATGCCGTTGCGCACGACGTCGCGCGACGACACCCGGAGGTCGTTGATCGTGATCGGCTCGCACGCGGCCTCGGAGCCGGGCGGGCACGACCCCTCGGCGAACGTGTGCAGCGCGACGCCGAGGAAGCTGCCGCTCACACCGCGGAAGATCGACACCTGGCCGTCCTCCGTGGCGCCGATGTAGTACTGGCGCATCACCCACCACCGGGTGCCCAGGCCCGCGGCCGCGACCAGCAGCAGCAGGAAGAACACCAGCAGGACCGCCTTGACCCTGCGTCGCCGCTTGATCTTGGGGTCCGGTGGTGGTGGCGGTGCCTCGGCCCGCTGCGGGATCGGCCGCGGACCGGTGATCGAACTCGCCCGCGAGGCGGGGGAGTCCGGTGGCGGGGGATCGGCGCTGCCG
Organism: Umezawaea sp.; assembly: GCF_057122925.1. NCBI lineage: Bacteria > Bacillati > Actinomycetota > Actinomycetes > Pseudonocardiales > Pseudonocardiaceae > Umezawaea > Umezawaea sp. The sequence continues at coordinate 13,160 of NZ_DBNGPQ010000164.1, forward strand.
TCACCGGCGGCCCCGCCGATGATCGGCGCGTCGTCGCCGAAGTCGATGTCGGCGACGTCGGCGACGATGACCGTCACGTTGTCCGGCCCACCGCCCTTGAGCGCCAACTCGATCATCCGGTCGGCGCACGCCTGCGGGTCGGGGATGCGGATCGCCTCGTCGAGCGTCTCCAGGCTGACCACACCGGAGAGGCCGTCCGAGCAGAGCAGGTAGCGGTCGCCCGGACGCGCTTCGCGGACCATGAGGCGGGGTTCCACCTCGTGGCCGGTCAGCGCGCGCAGCAGCAGTGACCGCTGCGGGTGCGTCGCCGCTTCCTCCTCGGTGATCCGGCCTTCGTCGATCAACGACTGGACGAACGTGTCGTCGTGCGTGATCTGCGAGAACGCGCCGTTGCGCATCATGTAGGCACGCGAGTCGCCGATGTGGGCCATCCCCAGCCTGCTCCCCGCGAACAGGACGGCTGTGAGCGTCGTGCCCATGCCGTCCAGGTCGGGGTCGCTGGCGACGAGTTCGGAGATGGCGCCGTTGCCCGCGATGACCGCTTCGCGCAACTGGCCGAGCAGGTCGTCGCTCGGCTCGTCGTCGTCCAGCGGGGCCAGGGCGGCGATGACTACCTTGCTCGCGACTTCACCGGCGGCATGGCCACCCATGCCGTCGGCGAGTGCGAGCAGGCGTGGGCCCGCGTACACGGAGTCCTGGTTGTTGTTGCGCACCAGGCCCCGGTCGCTGCGGGCCGCATATCGGAGGACGAGGGTCATGAGCGCAGCTCGATCACCGTTTTGCCGATTCGGATCGGAGAGCCGAGCGGGACCCGGAGGGGTGCCGTGACCTTCGCCCGGTCTAGGTAGGTGCCGTTCGTGGAGCCTAGGTCTTCCACGTACCAGTCAGTGCCGCGCAGCGAGATGCGCGCGTGCCTGGTCGACGCGAAGTCGTCGTCCAGCACGAGCGTCGAATCGTCTGCGCGGCCGATCAGGATCGGCCTGCCGTCAAGGGAGATCCGGGTACCCGTCAGCGCCCCGTGAGTGACCACGAGTTGCCGGGGGGCCTTGTTCCCCTTGGCGGCCTTGTCCGCGTTTCTTCGGAAGCCGGGCACTGAGACCCGCAATCCCGAGGCAGCGTAGAGATCGGAGCGGACCACCCTAAGTGCGGCCAGCACGAACAACCACAGCAGGACGAGGAAACCTGCTCTGGTCAGCTGCATCACCAGCTCTGGCACCGGTTGTAACCGCTCCTGCCTTGAGTGCTGTCACCGACGCCCGTATCGACCTCAGCCTTGCGTGCGGAACACCAGTGAGGAGTGGCCGATGCGGACGACATCGCCTTCCGCGAGCTGCCAAGTTTGCACTGGAGTGCCGTTCACCGTCGTGCCGTTGGTCGAACCGAGATCCGCGAGCATTGCACTCTGCCCATCCCACGTGATCTCCAGGTGCCTCCTGGAGACCCCGGTGTCGGGTAGGCGGAAGTCCGCTTCCTGCCCGCGACCGACCACGTTGCCCCCCTGTTTCAGGGGATACGTGCGGTTCGAGCCGTCGTCCAGGTGCAGCGTGGCGTTCAGCGTGCGGGGCCCGGACTGCACGGCCGGGGGCGCGTAGCCCGCCGCCGGGTCCTGGTAGCCGCCCTGCTGGCCGTAGCCGCCCTGGCCGTAACCCTGGTCGTAGCCCTGCTGGCCGTAACCCTGGTCGTAGCCCTGTGCGGGCTGCTGCCCGTAGCCCTGGTCGTAACCACCGGGGGCGGGCTGCTGCCCGTAGCCCTGGTCGTACCCCTGGGGCTGCTGGCCGTAGCCCTGGTCGTAACCACCGGGCGCGGGCTGCTGCCCGTAACCCTGGTCGTAGCCCTGCGCGGGCTGCTGGCCGTAGCCCTGGTCGTAGCCCTGCTGGCCGTAACCCTGGTCGTAACCCTGCTGCGGCTGCTGGCCGTAGCCCTGGTCGTAGCCGGGCTGCGGCGGTTGTTGGCCGTAACCGCCCTGCCCATAGGGGTCGTGGCCGGGCTGGCCCTGTCCTTGTCCGTAGCCGGGAGGCTGGCTCATGGATCGGTCTCCTGCGGTGCGAGGTGGTGCTGACCGTCGGCTGGCAACTTTCACATCGGGGTCGACGGACGAGCTGGTTCGGAACTGTCCGGTGTGCAGCGCGTCGGAGCGCTCCAGGGAGACTACGACGTCACCATAGGTATCCCACCCAAACTCGGCCAGGTGCTCTCCGAGGGAGTCCCCGAGGAGCTGGGTGATGCGTAGTTCATCCTGCCCGTCACCGGCAAGCCGATCGTGGTCCTGCGGGCCGAGCAGGACCACATAGTGGTTCGGCGCGAGAAGTCTGCCACCCGCGAGCTCGCGGATGTTGCTCTCGGCCTCACGCTGAAGCGCCTGCGCTACTTCCTGCGGGACGACGCTGCCGCCGAACACGCGCGCAAAGGTATTTCCGACCATGCCTTCGAGACGGCGCTCGAAGCGCTGTACGAGGCCCACGGCAACACCCTCCGACTCGGTTGACTCCGACCCCGATCGTATCCGGGCTGACGTGGTGGGACACGGGCCAATTGGTAACCCGTCCAGAGGGCGTGCTAGTGTTCACCACGTCGCTCCGGGCGAGTGGCGGAATGGCAGACGCGCACGGTTCAGGTCCGTGTGTCCGAAAGGACGTGGGGGTTCAACTCCCCCCTCGCCCACCAAAACCATGAAGTCCCATCCACGGTCGTGGGTGGGACTTCATGGTTTTTCCGTCTTTTCGCCGCCGGCGGTCGCGTGATGTCTGTCACCCGCACAGCCGCGGCCGAACGTGGCGGCTCGGGGGCGGTCGGTCGATTTCGCGCGGCGAGCGGTCGGCGGTGTGGTGGTCGGGCCGGTCGGCGGCCCCGGTCCGGCGGTCGTTCCAGGCGAGCGACGCACACGCTGAGCAGTCTTCGGGGTCTCGCGGACCACCGGGGTCACCCAGACGGCAGCACCGCCGGACCGAAGTCGCCCCACCGGTCGCCGACCGGTTACCGACCGCTCGGCGCCGTCGATC
>NZ_DBNGPQ010000165.1:0-52057 GCF_057122925.1 Umezawaea sp.
CCGGCGGCCGTCTCGTGGTCGTGCCGTACGCGGTCAGCCGGGACGTGGAGGCGTTCCACGCGCTCGTGCGCGACGAGGGCGTGACGGTCCTGAGCCAGACCCCGTCGGCGTTCCGCCAGTTCGAGACCGCGGACGAGCGCGCAGGCGGCGACCTCGCGCTGCGGGCCGTCGTGTTCGGCGGCGAGGCCCTGCACCGGCCGTCGGTCCGCAGGTGGGCGGCCCGGCACGGGTACGCCGCGCCGCTGCTGGTGAACATGTACGGCATCACCGAGACCACCGTCCACGTCACCTACCTCGAACTCGACGCCTCCCACGTCGACGGCGACGTCAGCCCCATCGGCGTCCCCCTGCCGGACCTCGGCGTGCACGTGCTGGACCGCCACGGGATGCCCTGCCCCGTCGGCGTCACGGGCGAGCTGCACGTGGCGGGCGCGGGACTGGCGCGCGGCTACACCGGGCTCCCGGCGCTGACGGCCCAGCGGTTCGTGCCCGACCACCTGTCCGGCGTGCCCGGCGCCCGCCTGTACCGCAGCGGCGACCTGGCCCGGTGGAACGCCAGGGGCGGCCTGGAGTACCAGGGCCGCGCCGACACGCAGGTCAAGATCCGCGGCTACCGGATCGAGACCGGCGAGGTCGAGAACGTCCTGGCCACGCACCGGAGCGTCCTCGAAGCCGCCGTCACCCCGCACACCGACGCCGAGGGGCGGACCGACCTGGTCGCCTACCTCGTGCCAGGGACCGCGGCGGCCCCGCCGCCCGTGGACGAGGTGCGGGCGTGGCTCGGCGAGCGGCTGCCGGGCTACATGATCCCGCGGCACTTCGTGACGCTCGACGCGCTCCCCCTGACCCCGCAGGGCAAGGTGGACCGCCGCGCGCTGCCCGAGCCCGCCGCGAGCCGCCCGGTGCTGGAGCAGCGGTACGCCTCGCCCGTGGGAGACCTGGAGAACCTGTTCGCCGACATCTGGCGCCGGGTGCTGGGCGTGGACCGGGTGGGTCGGCACGACAACTTCTTCGACCTGGGCGGCGACTCGATCCGCAGCATCCAGATCCTCGGCCGGGTGCGCGACGCCGGGTTCACCGTGGGGCTCCAGGAGTTCCTCGACGCCCCCACGCTCGCCGACCTCGCCGCGACCGCCGCACCGTCCACTCCGGACGACACGCGCGCCACCCTCCCGTTCTCGCTCGTCGGCGACGCCGACCGCGCACTGCTGCCGGACGGGCTGGAGGACGCCTACCCGATGGCGGAGCTCCAGGTCGGCATGGTCTACGAGATGGAGCGCGACCGCGCCCGCAACGCCTACCACAACGTGGAGACGCTGCGGCTGGCCGGACGCTTCGACGAGACGTGCTTCCGCGCGGCGGTCGACCAGGTCGTGGCCCGGCACCCGGTGCTGCGCACGTCCTTCGACCTGGTCGGGTTCAGCGAGCCGATGCAGCTCGTGCACGCGACCGTCGAGGTGCCGTTCACGGTCGTCGACCTGCGCCGGGCGGACGACCGCCGCGCGGCGCTCGTCGAGCACGTCCGGCACGAGCAGGGCAACCGGTTCGACCTGTCGGAGGCCCCGCTGCTGCGGATGGCCGTGCACGTGCTGTCCGACACCGCCTTCCAGTGGACGATCACCGAGCACCACGCCGTCCTGGACGGGTGGAGCGTGGTCTCCACCCTCGCCGAGATCACCGACCGGTACCGCGAGCTGCTGGCGGGACGGCGGCCCGCCGTCGAGCCCCTGCGCTCCCTCTACCGCGACTTCGTCGCCGCCGAACGGGCGGCGCTGGCCTCGCCGGAGAGCCGGGACTTCTGGCGCGACCGCCTCGCCGAGGCACCCGACGGCCGGATCCGCCGGTGGGACGCCGCGCTCGCGGGCGAGCGGGTGGACGGGGAGCGGCACGTCCGCGACGAGGCCGCGGGCCACGGGTCGCTGACCACCCCGCTGTCCGCCGACCTGCTCCGCGGGCTGGAGGAGTTCGCCGTCCGGGCCTCGGTCCCGGTCAAGACGGTCGTGCTCGCCGCGCACCTCAAGGTGCTCGGCACCTACACCGGCTCGACCGACGTGCTGCTCGGCCTGACGTCCAACGGGCGGCTGGAGGAGACCGACGGCTCCGAGGCGCGGGGCCTGTTCCTCAACACCGTGCCGCTGCGGGTGCGGCTGCCCGAGGGCGGCTGGCAGGACCTCGCGCGGGCGGTCTTCCGCGCCGAGCGCGACCTGCTGCCGCACCGCCGCTACCCGCTGGCCGCGCTCCAGCGCGAACTCGGCGGCGACCGGCCGCTGTTCGAGTCGAACTTCACCTACAACAACTTCCACCGGATCGCCCGGCTCGCCACGGACGGCACGATCGACCAGGCGGGCGCCGACCCGGTGCTCCCCGGCGTGGCGCGCACGAACTTCCCGCTGGACGTGACCTTCAGCCACGAACCGGGCGCCGACGGCCTGCTCCTGGAGATCGACTACTCCCTGCGCGACCTCACCGCCGACCAGGTCGTGCGGCTGCGCGACAGCCACCTCCGCGCCCTGCGCGCCCTCGTCCTCGACGGCGGCGCGCACCACCGCGCGTCGTCCCTGCTCGGTGCCGAGGACGAGCGCCTGCTCGCCTCGTGGGAGGGCGCGGACGCCCCGGTGTCCGGGCTGCCCGTGCACGAGCTGTTCCGGCGGCGGGCGGCGTCGTGGCCCGACGCCGTCGCGGTCGAGTCGGGTGACGACCGGTTGACCTTCGCGGAGCTGGACGCGCGCAGCGACGACCTGGCCCGGCGGCTGGTCGCGGCCGGTGCGCGGCGCGGGGACCTGGTGGGTCTGCACCTGCGGCCCGGCGTCGTCGCGCTCGTCGCGGTGTGGGCGGTGTGGAAGGCCGGTGGCGCGTTCCTGCCGCTGGACCCGGAGCTGCCCGCCGCGCGGCTCGACGTGATGGTGGCCGACGCGGTGCCGTCGGTCGTGGTGTCGAGCGGGGCGACGCCGGAGTCCTGGCGGACCGTGTCCCCGGACCAGGACGGCGAGGTCCCGGACGTGGACCTGCCGGTGGTGGGTGCCCGCGACCTGGCGTACGTCATGTTCACGTCGGGATCGACCGGTCGGCCCAAGGGTGTCATGGTCGACCACGGCAACCTGGCGAACTTCGCGGAAGCCCTGCTCCTGCCCCGGATCCGCGGTGGCGGGATCACGGCCGGGCAGCGGGCCCGCGTGCTCACCGGCACGTCGGCGTTCATCTCCGACTTCTTCCTGGAGCAGGTGCTGCCGCTGCTGGACGGCCACCGGCTGCTGGTGCTGTCCGGTGCCGAGGGGCGCGACCCCCGGCACCTGGTCGAGCTGGCGCAGGACCCGGAGCGGGCGGTGGACGTCATCGACGCCACCACCTCGCAGGTGCACCTGATGGTGGAGGCGGGCCTGCTGGACGCCCCGCACCCGCCGAAGCTGATCGCCATCGGCGGCGAGGCGTGCCCGCCCGACCTGTGGGACGCGCTGCGCTCCCGTCCGGGTGTGGTGGTGCACAACACCTACGGCCCCGCCGAGAGCGCGGTCGACGCGACCTGCGCGCACCTGGACGAGCACTCCTCACCGGTGATCGGGCGCCCCTACGGCAACGTGCGGGTGCGCCTGGTCGACGAGGCACTGGATTCGGTGCCGCCGGGTGCGGTCGGCGAGATCGTCGTCGGCGGTCCCGGTGTGGGCCGCGGGTACGTGCGGCGACCCGGTGCGACGGCCGCGGTGTTCGTGCCCGACCCGTGGGGCGAGCCGGGAAGTCGGCTCTACCGCACGGGAGACCTCGGCCGGTACACCCCGGACGGGCAGATCGAGTTCCTCGGCCGCGGCGACCACCAGGTCAAGATCCTGGGGCAGCGCGTGGAGCTGGAGGAGGTCGAGGCGGTGCTGCGCGGCCACCCCGCGATCGAGGCGGCGGCGGTCGGCGTCCACCGCTTCGGCGCGGACGGACGGGTGGGCCTGGTCGCCCACCTGGTCGCGGCCGGCGGTGCCCCGGTGGACCACGACGACGTGCGCGGATACCTCGCGGACCGCCTCCCGGCCGCGGCCGTGCCCTCGGTGCTGGTGCCGATCGACGTGCTGCCGCTGACGGTCGGCGGCAAGCTCGACCGCGCGGCCCTGGTCGTGCCGGACGACGTGGAGACGGGCCTTCCCCACCGCGACCTGGTGGCTCCGCGGACCGAGACCGAGCGGCGGATCGCCGAGGTCTGGCTGGGGCTGCTGGGCGTCTCCCGAGTCGGCGTGCACGACGACTTCTTCGCACTGGGCGGGCACTCCCTGCTCGCCATCCGCCTCGCCATGCGGATCAGCGCCGACCTGGGCGCCGACCTGCCGCTGCACGAGGTGTTCGAGCGGCCGACCGTCGCCGGTCAGGCCGAGCTGATCGACGGGCGCGCGGCGGCCGGGGCGGTGGCCGGGATCCCCCGCGCCGAGGGCACCGAACTGCCCGCGTCGCACGCCCAGGAGCGCCAGTGGTTCCTCTGGCAGCTCGCGCCCGACGCCTCGACGTACCACGTCCCCTGGGGCTACGAGGTGCTCGGCGACCTCGACCTCGTCGTGCTGGACGCCGCCGTGGCCGCGCTGGTCGAGCGGCACGAGTCCCTCCGCACGACGCTGCACACCGACGCCGGGGGCCGGGTGCTGCAACGGATCGGCGCCGCGCGGTGGGGTGGCCTGGCTGTGCTGGACGCGGACGACGCCGCTCTGCCCGCGCTCGTCGAGCAGGCCGTGCGCGGGCCGTTCGACCTCGGTGCCGGACCGGTGCTGCGCGCGACCGCGTGGCGCCTCGCCCCGGACCGGCACGTCGTGCTGTTCGTGGCGCACCACATCGCCATCGACGAGTGGTCCTCCGACGTCTTCGAGCAGGAGCTGTGGGCGCTGTACCGGGCGGGCGGTGACCCGGCCCGTGCCGGGCTGGCCCCCCTGGACGTCCGGTACGCCGACTACGCGGTGTGGCACCGCGACCTGGTGGAGCGGCGGTCGGCCGACGACCTCGCCTACTGGCGGCGAACGCTCGGCGGCGCGCCGCCGCCCTGGCCGCACACCCTCGGGCGGAAGTCCGCCGCCGCCGGTGCCTCGCACCGCGTCCCGGCCGACGCGCTGGCCGGGCTGGACCGGGTCCGCGCGGAGGTCGGGGCGACCGACTTCATGGTCTACCTGGCCGTGTACTTCCTGCTGCTGGCCCGGCGTTCGGGCGAGCGCGACCTCACCGTGGGCGTGCCGGTCTCCGGGCGGACGCACGCCGACCTCGCGCCGGTGGTGGGCTTCTTCGTGAACACGCTGGCGCTGCGCGTGGTCGTCCACCCCGACGACGACTTCCCGACGCACCTGGAACGGGTGCGGGAGGTGGTGCTGGAGGCGTTCGCCCACCAGGAGGCACCGTTCGAGCAGGTCGTCCGGGCGGTGGCGCCGGACCGCGCCGAGAGCGCGAACCCGTTGTTCCACACCATGTTCTCCTTCACCACGGGCACCGGCACCACCGACCGGACGACCGACGACGGCCTGGTCCTGCGCGACCTGCCGATCGAGGGCAGCGGCAACCGGTTCGAGCTGGCACTGGGCGCCACCCGCACGGCGGACGGCCTCGACCTGACGCTCCAGCTCGACACCGCGCTGTTCGAGGCGCGGGAGGCCGGGCACCTGGTGTCCTCGTTCGCCGCGCTGCTGCGCGAGGTGGGCGGGTCGCCGCGGCGCGCGGTGTCGGAGTTCCTGCGCGCGGGCGACGAGGAGCGGCTCCGCCTGGCCGAGTGGACCGGGACCGCCGAACCAGCGGCCCGCACCACGCCCGTGCACGAGCTGTTCCGCGAGCGGGTGGGCCTGTGGCCGGACGCGGTCGCGGTCGAGTCGGGCGACGATCGGCTGACCTTCGCCGAACTGGACGCGCGCAGCGAGGTGCTGGCCCGGCGGCTGGTCGCCGCGGGTGTGCGTCGCGGTGATGTCGTCGGGTTGCACCTGCGGCCCGGTGTGGACGCGGTCGTGGCGGTGTGGGCGGCGTGGAAGGCCGGTGGCGCGTTCCTGCCGCTGGACCCGGAGCTGCCCGCCGTGCGGCTCGACGGGATGGCGCGGGACGCGGCCCCGGCCGTGGTCGTGTCGCTGGACCCGGCGGCCGTGCCCGGTGCGTGGCCGACGCTGCGCCCGACCGGTGCCGACGCACCGGACGTGGCCCTGCCGGTGGTGGGCGCTCGCGACCTGGCGTACGTGATGTTCACCTCCGGCTCGACCGGTCGTCCCAAGGGCGTGATGGTGGACCACGGCAACCTCGCCACCTACGCGGAAGTCCTGCTGCTGCCCCGGATGCGGCGCGCCGGGATCGCGGTGGGGCAGCGGGCCCGTGTGCTGACGGGCACGTCGGCGTTCATCTCCGACTTCTTCCTCACGCAGATCCTGCCGCTGCTGGACGGCCACCTGCTGCTGGTGGTCTCCGGTGCCGAGGGCCGCGACCCCAGGCACCTGGTCGAGCTGGCGCAGGACCCCGAGCGTTCGGTCGACGTCATCGACGTCGCCACCTCGCAGGTCCAGGTCATGGTGGAGGCGGGACTGCTGGACGCCCCGCACCCGCCGAAGATGATCACGTTCGGCGGCGAGGCGTGCCCGCCGGACCTGTGGCGGGCGTTCCGCGCGCACCCGGACGTCGTGGGGCACAACCAGTACGGACCCGCCGAGACGACGGTGGACGTGGCGTACGCGGACGCCGACGAGCACCCCTCGCCGGTGATCGGGCGGCCGTACGGCAACGCGCGGCTGTACCTCGTGGACGAGCACCTGCACCAGGTGCCGCCGGGCGCGGTCGGGGAGATCGTGATCGGCGGTCCCGGTGTGGGTCGCGGCTACGTGCGGCGGCCGGGCGCGACGGCGGCGGTGTTCGTGCCCGACCCGTGGGGTGAGCCGGGGAGCAGGCTCTACCGGACCGGTGACCTCGGCCGGTACACGGTCGGCGGGCAGGTCGAGTTCCTGGGGCGCAACGACCACCAGGTCAAGATCCAGGGCCAGCGCGTGGAGCCCGAGGAGGTCGAGGCGGTGCTCCGCGCCCACCCCGCGATCGACGCGGCGGCGGTCTCGGCCCACCGCGTCGGTGCCGACGGGCGGCTGCGGCTGGTCGCGCACCTGGTCGTGGCGGGGGCGGTGCTCGACCGGGAGGAGATCCGCGAGCACCTGCTCGGCGCGCTCCCGGCCGCGGCGGTCCCGACGGTGCTGGTGCGGGTCGACGCTCTGCCGATGACCGTGGGCGGCAAGCTCGACCGCAGGGCGCTGACCGTGCCGGACGACGTCGACACCCGACTGCCGCACCGGGACGTCGTGGCCCCGCGCACCGGGACCGAGCGGCGGATCGCCGCCGCGTGGCGGGCGGTGCTGGGCGTGGCGGACGTCGGCGTGCACGACGACTTCTTCGCGCTGGGCGGGCACTCCCTGCTCGCCATCCGCCTCACGATGGCGCTCAGCCGCGACTTCGCGGCACGGATCCCGCTGTCCCACCTGTACACGGCGCCCACCATCGCGGAACAGGCCGAGCGGATCGACGACCTGGCGCTGCGCGGCGACGCCGCCGAGACCCGCGCGGTCGTCCCGCTCGGCGGTGTCCGGGGTGCTCGCCCGCTCGTCCTCGTCCACCCCGTCGGCGGCACGCTGTTCAGCTACCTCGACCTGCTCGGCGAGGTGGCGACCGACTTCGAGGCGTTCGGGTTGCAGGGCCGCATCGGCGGCGAGGACTCCGGCGCGACCGACCTCGCCGGGCTGGCCGAGCGGTACGCCGACGAACTGGTGCCGGTGCTCGGGGACCGCGAACCGGTGGTCGCGGGCTGGTCGGCGGGCGGCGTCATCGCCCACGCCCTCGCCCGCGCGCTGGCCGACCGGGGGATCGCCGTCCACCGCCTGGTCCTCGTCGACTCCGACCCGCGGCGCACCGCCGACGTGGAGGCGGAACGACTGGACATCGCCACCCTCGACGCGCTCCGCGCCGACGTGCTGGAGCGCGGACCCGCGCCGCTGCTGGGCTTCGACGGCGCCGACCGGCTGTTCGTCACGCTCGGCGTGGACCCCTCGGCCGTCGCGGCGCTCGACGGGCCCACCGTCGCCGCGCTCATGGCCTTCTGGCGCGACGTGTTCACCGGGCTCGTGGACCACCGCCCCGCGGCGTTCGACGGCCCGACCGACCTCGTGCTGGCGTCCGGGGACGGCGCCGACCTCGTCGCCGCCGCGTGGCGCGACCTGACCGGGACGCTCTCGGTCACGCACGTCGACGGCGACCACTTCCAGCTCATGCGCCGCCCCTGGGTGAAGGCCGTCGCCGACACCCTGCGTGGCTCCACCGCACAGACAGGAGATTGACGTGCTGGTCCTCGGTATCAGCGGGCTCGACCGGACCGCTGCGCTCAAGAAGCGGTTGACACCCGGACTCGACTGGCGGGAGCAGCGCCTGGTGCAGGGCCTCGACTCGGCCGCCGCGCTGGTCGACGAGAACGGCGTCATCGCGGCGTCGGCGCAGGAACGCCACGACGGCGTCAAGGGCACCGGCGCGTTCCCCGTGGACGCCGTCGCCGCGTGCCTGCGCATGGCGGGCAAGACGCTGGACGACGTCGACCTCGTCGCGCACGGCTTCCGCTACGAGCCCTCGCCCGCCTTCGAGCTGGACGACAACCTCCGGCGCTGGTACCGGGAGGCCTACAGCGAGGAGGTCCAGCTCGACGTGCTGCGGGCGCACTACCCGGACCAGGACTGGGAGCGCAAGCTGGTCCGCGTCCCGCACCACCTCGCGCACGCCGCGAGCAGCTACCACCTGAGCGGGTTCCGCGACGCGGTGGTGCTCGTGGCCGACGGCATGGGCGAGGCCGAGTCGACCTCCCTGTTCAGCGGACGCGGCAGCACGCTGGAAACCCTGCGCACGTACCCGATCGCCAGCTCGCTCGGCATCCTCTACAGCGTCGTCACCCAGTACCTCGGGTTCCTGCCCGGCATGGACGAGTACAAGGTGATGGGGCTCGCGCCCTACGGCGACACCGGTGCCTTCCCGGACGTCGAACTGGTCGACCTGCGACCGGGCGGCGGCCTGGCGGTGCCGCTGCTGGCCCACGACCGCACGCCCGCGGAGCGCGAGACGCACAGCGGCGCGATCCGGCGCCTCGAAGAGCTGTTCGGGCCCGCGCGCCACCCCGACGCGCCGGTCACCCAGCGGCACATGGACATCGCCTCCGTGCTCCAGCGGGCGATCGAGGAAGCCCTGCTGTTCGTGCTGCGCGAGGGGATCGAGGGCGGCCCGCCCTCGACGAACCTCTGCCTGGCGGGCGGCGTCGCGCTCAACTGCACCGCCAACGGCCTGATCTCCCGCAGCGGCCTGTTCGAGAACGTCTTCATCCAGCCCGCCGCGGGCGACGACGGGACCGCGCTCGGCGCGGCCCTGCACGTGCTGCGCGAGCACGTCCCCGCCGACCCCCTGCCGATGGGGATGCCCTACTGGGGCGACGAGTTCGGCGACGCCGACGTCGAGGCGGCGCTGGGGACGCTCGGTCCCGGCCACCAGGTGCGCCACCTGCCCGGCGAGTCGCTGCTGAAGGAGGTGTCCGTCCTCATCGGATCGGGTTCCGTGGTCTCGTGGTTCCAGGGGCGCATGGAGTTCGGCCCGCGAGCGCTGGGCAACCGCAGCATCCTCGCCGACCCGACCGCGCCGAACATGCGCGAGCACCTCAACGCGGTGGTCAAGCAGCGCGAGGAGTTCCGGCCCTTCGCCCCCGCCGTGGTCGCGGAGCGGGCGGGCGAGTTCTTCGAGATCGAGGAGGGCCAGGAGAGCCGCTTCCGGCACATGCTGTTCGTCACGCAGGTGCGCGAGCCGTTCCGCGAGCTGCTGACCTCGATCACCCACGTCGACGGCTCCGCCAGGGTCCAGGTCGTCGAGCAGGAGTCCGCGCCGCGCTTCCACGCCCTGATCCGGCGCTTCGGCGACGACCACGGCACCCCGGTCCTGCTGAACACCTCGTTCAACCTGCGCGGGCAGCCGATCGTGCGCACACCCGCCGAAGCCGTCGAGACCTACGCCCGCTCCACCCTCGACGCCCTGGCGATCGGGGACTGGCTGGTCGTCCGCGAACCGGTGGCGGGGGGCTCGGATGACTGAGCGGCCCGACGGCCTGCGCGAGGCCGTCGCCGGGATCTGGTGCGCGATGCTCGGCGTCGACCACGTCAGCCCGGAGGACGACTTCTTCGAGGCGGGCGGCGACTCGGGGCTGGCGGTGGAGACCGCCATCAGCCTGCGCGCCCTCACCGGCACCGACCTCGACCTGGACCTGGTGTACCAGCACCCGGAGTTCGGCGGGCTGCTGTCGTTCCTGACCGACCCCCGACCCGAGGGGCAGGAGCGCCCGCTCACCCCGGCCGAGGAACGGCTGTGGTTCGCGGAGCGGCTGCACCCCGGCTCGCCGACCTACCACATCGCCGCGCTGTACCGGATTCCCGGACGCGTCGACGTGCCGCGCCTGCGGACCGCGCTCGACGCCCTCGTGGCCCGGCACGACTCCCTGCGCCGCGGCTTCGAGGCTCCCGGCCGGGCGGTCACCTCGCCCACCGCGACCGTCTCGTGCCGCTGGCTGGACGCCTGCGGCCTGCCGGAGGCGACCGTGCGGGACCTGATCGACGAGCACGCCCGCCAGCCGTTCGACCTGGCGAACCCGCCGCTGCTGCGCGCGCTGGCCGTCGACCGCGGCGACGAGGACGACCTGCTGCTGCTCACCGTGCACCACCTGGTGTGCGACGGGGCCTCGCTCGCGATCCTGGAGGACGACCTCGGGAAGCTCTACTCCGGGGTCGAACCCGACCCCCGGCCCGACGCGCTCCCCGAGACGGCCTCCCGGCTGTTCGACGAGGACGAGGCCCGCGCCTACTGGCGGCGCACCCTCGCGGGTGCCCCGCGCGGCATCGCGCTGCCGCACGACCTGCCGCGGACGGCCTCACCGGGCAGCGCGGGCGCCGTGCACGCGCTGGTCGCCCCGGACGACCTGCTGGCGGGCATGGCCGACCTGGCCGCCCAGGAGCGGCTCAGCCCGTTCATGACCTGGATCGTCGCCTACGTGGCGGGCCTGGTCCCGCTGACCGGCGAACGCGATGTCGTGATCGGCATCGCCGCCTCCTCGCGCACCCCGGAGCAGCGCGGCGAGATCGGGATGTTCGTCGACCCGGTGCCGCTGCGGCTGGCCCTCCCGGACGGCACCACCACCAGGGACCTCGCCCGCGCGGTCCGGCGCGCGACCGCCGAGGCGCTCGCCCACCGGGGCGTGCCGTTCCAGACGATCGTCGAGGACCTCGGTCCCGGCGGCGACCCGGCCCGCGCGCCGCTCGTGCAGGCCGGGCTCACCTACCTCGACGCCGCGGACAGCGCGCTGCGGCTGGACGACCTGGTGGCGCACCGCGAACTGCTGCCGACGGGCACGGCCAAGTACGAGCTGCTGTGGTCGGTGACCCGCCACGCGGACCGCACGACCACCGAGTTCGAGCACCTCACCGGGCTGTTCTCCGCGGAGCGGGCCGCGGACGTCCACACCGGACTCCTCGACGCCGCCCGCGCGGCGTTCTCCCGCCCGGACGCGCCCCTGCGCCTGCCGGGCCGCCCACCCGCCACCGCGGCCCGCACCGACCCGGAACGCGCCCCGACCCGCGCTCGGCGGCCCATCCCGGAGCTGGTCCGCCTGCGCGCCGCGCAACGGCCGGACGCACCGGCGCTGCGGCACCGCGGCGTCGAACTCACCTACCGGCAGCTCGACGAGCGGGCGGTCGCCATCGCCACCGGCCTGCGGGCCGCGGGCCTGCGCCGGGGTGGCGTGGTCGCGGTCCCGCTGCCGCGCGGGATCGACTCGGTGTGCGCCTACCTGGGCATCTTCTACGCGGGCTGCGCCTACCTGCCGCTCGACCCCGAGCAGCCGCCGGACCGCGTCCGCACGGCGCTGCTCGGCGTGGCCGACGCGGTGCTCGTCGCCGGACCGCACCCGTCGCTCCCGCCGGAGGTGCCGGTCCTCGAACTGGCCGACCTGCTGGCCGGCCGCGACGCCGACCCGGCCGTCCCGGTGCGGGTCGTCGGCGAGGACCCCGCGTACCTGATCTCCACCTCCGGCTCCACCGGGCGCCCCAAGACCGTCGTCGTCCCGCACCGGGGGATCAGCCGACTGGTGCCCGACGCCGACGGCATCGTCTACCACGCCGACGACCGGGTCGCGCACCTGTGCAACCCGGCGTTCGACGCCTCCATCCTGGAGCTGTGGGGCGCGCTGGGCTCCGGCGCCGTCCTGGTGGTCGGCGACAAGCAGGACGCCCTGTCACCCGCCCGGCTGCGCGCCTTCCTCGCCGAGGAGCGCATCAGCGTGCTCGGCCTGCCCACCGCGCTGCTCCACACCGTGATCGACTTCGAGCCCGACGCGATGAGCGGGGTCCGGCTGCTGATCTTCGGCGGGGAGAAGGCCGACGAGCAGCGCCTCGCGCGGCTGCTGGCGAACCAGCCGCCCGCGCGGGTCGTGAACGTCTACGGCCCCACCGAGAACACCACGGTCAGCACCCTCCAGCGGGTCACGCCCGCCGACCTCGACCCCGGTCCGCTGTCGATCGGCCGGGCCGTCTCCGGCTCGACCGCCCACGCGCTCGGGCTCCACGGCGAACCGGTCGCACCCGGCGTCGAGGGCGAGCTGTACGTCGGGGGAGAGGGCCTGGCCCTGGGCTACCACGGCAACCCGGCGCTCACGGCGGCCTCGTTCGTGCCCGACCCGTTCGGCCCGGCGGGCGGTCGCCTCTACCGCACCGGCGACCGGGTGCGCCCGCGGGGCGACGGCACCTTCCACTTCGTCGGCCGCACGGACGACCAGGTCAAGGTCCGCGGCTTCCGGGTCGAACTGGGCGAGATCGAACTGGCGCTGCGCTCGCTCCCGGACGTCACCGACGCGGTCGTGTTCGCCCGCGCCACGGCCGACAGCACCGAACTGCTGGCCTGCGTCACGGGCGGCGCGGCACTGGCCGACGCCGCCGGGATCGCCGACGGCCTGCGCGCGCGGCTGCCGGAGTACATGGTGCCTGCGATCGTCGTGACCGATCGCCTGCCCCTCAACGCGAACGGCAAGGTGGACCGCGCCGCCCTGCTCGCGTCCCTGCCGGACGACCTCCCGGCGTCCGGCGGCGACACCGGGGAGCCCCCGGCCGACGACCCGCTCGCGGAGGCCGTCACGGCGCTCTGGTGCGAATCGCTCGGCACGGCCACCGCCCGTCCCGACGACAGCTTCGTCGCGCTGGGCGGCCACTCCATCAAGGCGCTCAAGCTGCTCGCCCGCGTGGACGAGTCCTTCGGAGTGGTGGTGGACCTCGCCGACTTCCTGGCCGAACCCACCCTGCGCCGCCTCGTCGACTCGGTCTCGCGGGAGACCGAGAACGCACCCACCAGCTGAACCCCCGTCCGAACACCAGCGAGGAGAACCACCATGACCGAGTCGTCGACCACCACCGCCCCGGAGTACGACGTCGTCGTCAACGACGAGGAGCAGTACTCGATCTGGGCCGTGGGCCGGGCCGTTCCGGCCGGGTGGCGCACCGTCGGCGTGACCGGCAGCCGCGAGGCGTGCCTGGAGCACATCGAAGAGGTCTGGACCGACATGCGACCCAGGAGCCTCCGCGTGGCCATGGGCGAGCGCTGACCGACCATCCGGGCAGGCCCGCCGCCTGCCCACCGCGCCTGCGGCACCAAGGGGAATTCTCATGTGGACGCTATTGCGCACCAACCGGCGCTTCCGCAGGCTCTTCGTCTGCGGGGTGGTGACGAGCTTCGGCGAGACCGCCGTCTACCTCTCGCTCGCCATCTGGGTCAAGGACCTGACCGGGTCGAACGCCGCCGCGGGCGCGGTGTTCCTGGCCATCACGGTGCCGGGGCTCTTCGCGCCGCTGCTCGGCCACCTCGTCGACCGGGTCAGCCGCAAGCGGCTGATGGTCGGCATGTACAGCGGCATGGCGGTGCTGTTCCTCGCCCTGCTGGCGGTGCGGGGCGTCGAGCAGGTGTGGATCATCTACGTGGTCACCTTCTGCTACGGGGTGCTGTCCGCCAGCCCGGCGTCCCCGGCGCTGCTGAAGGACGTCCTGCCCTCCGCCGACGCGGCGGCGGCGCGGTCGCTGATCATCGCCGTCAGCCAGGGCGTGCGCATCGTGTCCCCGGCGCTCGGCGCGGCGGCCTACGTCGCGTTCGGCGGGCGCTCGCTGGCCGTGCTCGGCACCGGCACGTTCGTGGTCGCGGTGCTGCTGCTGGTCTCCATCAAGGTCGTGGAGTCCGAGCCCGAGCCCGCGGGGGAGCGGTTCCTCACCTCCGTCCTCGCCGGGTTCCGGTTCATCCGCGGCGTGCCGCTCCTGCTGCGCCTCTCGCTCACGACGCTGGGGTTCATGGCCGTCGTCGGCCTGCTGGAGACCGCCATCTTCGCGGCGAACCAGGGACTCGGCCAGCAGGCCGCGTTCCTGGGTGTGATCACCTCGTTCCAGGGCGGCGGGTCCGTCCTCGGTGGACTCATCGCGGGCACCGCGGTGAAGCGCTGGGGTGAGGTCAGGAGCACCAGCGCGGGGTACGTGCTGATCGCCGCGGGCCTGGGGCTGTGCCTCGTGCCGGGCGTCCCCTTCTTCCTGGTCGGCGTCGTCCTGTTCGGGCTCGGCCTGCCGTTCGTGATGGTCGCGCTGGGCACCGCCCTGCACCTCTACACGCCCTCGCGGATGCAGGGGCGGGCCAACGCGGCGGTCGGCAGCGTCACCGACGCCGTCCAGTCGGCGTCGATCGCCGCGGGCGCCGCGCTCATCGGGGTCCTGGGCCACCAGGTCATGTACGTCGTCATGACCGTCGCCGCCGTGCTGTGCGCGGTCTCGCTGTTCGTGGCCCGCGTCCCCGTGCCCGAGATCGCCACGTCGATCGCCGACGCCGACGACACCGGCAAACCCGACGTCGACGCCGAGATCTCCAAGTAGCCGAGAGGAGGAACCCCGTGCACCCCATCGCGTCCCGCGGTGCCGACCGGCGGGCGGGCGGCTGGATCGTCGGCCCGCCGCGCCCGCACGCGCCCGCCGTCCGGCTGTTCTGCCTGCCGTACGTGGGCGGAGCGGCCTCGGTCTACCACCTGTGGCGCGGTGCCCTCGGCGACGACGTCGAGGTCTGCCCCGTCGAGCTGCCCGGCCACCAGACCCGCCTGCGGGAGCAGGCCTTCGGCAGGCTGGACGACGTGGTCGACGCGCTCGCGTCGGCGATCAGCGACGAGCTGGACGTGCCGCACGCGCTCTTCGGCCACAGCCTGGGATCGCTCGTCGCGTTCGAGCTGGCGCGGGAACTCCGCCGCCGCGGCGCGGGCGAGCCGCTGGCGCTGTTCGTGTCCGGCGGGCCCGCGCCCCGGCTGCCGCGGGTGCACCCGCCGGTGCACGACGGGTCCGACGCCGACGTGGTCGCCCGGCTCCGGCTGCTCGGCGGGCTGCCGGACGAGGTCCTCGCCGAACCGGAGCTGCTGCGGCGCTTCCTGCCGACGATCCGGGCGGACTTCGCGGTGTTCGAGACCTACGCGTACACGCCCGAGCGTCCGCTGACGTGCCCGGTGGTGGCGTTCACCGGCAGCGAGGACACCGACGTTCCCCCCGCTCGGGTGGACCCCTGGGCGGAGGAGTCCACCGGCCGGTTCACCCACCACGTCCTGCCCGGCGGCCACTTCTTCGTCCACACGGCGCGCACCGCGCTGCTCGACCTGGTGCGCGGCGAGCTGGCCGCCCCCTCGCACCCCCGTGACCAGGACAGCCGCGGAGCTGTCGACCAGTGAGCGCTCGTCGCCGTTGAGGAGTCAGACCCATGCCGGAATACTCGATCACCCTCTCCCCGGAGGTCCCTCCGGGCATGGCGGAGGAGTTCGCGAAGCGCGTCTACTACGCCGCGTCCGAGATCCACGGGTTCACCCTCGTCCACGGGCGGGGCGGCGAGGTGCGGGAGATCGAGATCTCCACGGCGGGCGAGGTCGACCCGTCCGAGATCGGCCGCAAGCTGAACCTGGTGGTGCGGCGCGACGTGCTGCCCCAGGGCGCGGTGGAGGACAGCCCCGCGGTGTGGCAGTCGATGGCGATGCCGCGCGCCTCGCGGATCGGGTTCGCGGACCTGGAGGACAACGGGCTCGTGACCCGCATGGGCGACGGGGCCTACGCGGCGACCGGGGTGCTCGCCCGCCTGCTCTACCAGCTGGACCACCGCGTGCGCACGATGGCCGTGGAGGGGTTCGGGGCGGTCGACAACTGCTACCCGGCCCTCATCCCCACCTCCGTGCTGCACCGGGCGGGCTACTTCGACTCGTTCCCGCAGTTCCTGATGACCGCGGGCCGCTTCCGGTCCGACGCCGACGTGTACCAGGGGTTCGCGACCGAGTTCGAGGCGGCGGAGGACAGGACGGCGTTCCTGGACGGCCGGACCGAGCACATCGGGTACTGCCTGTCGCCCACGGTCTGCTACCACTCCTACCACCAGCTGGCCGGGCGGCAGGTGCCGGACGCGGGTGCGGTCCTGACCGCCACCGGCAAGATCTTCCGGTTCGAGTCGCGCTACCACCGCACGCTGGAACGGCTGTGGGACTTCACCATGCGGGAGATCGTGTTCTTCGGCAGCCGCAAGGCGGTGACCGACCTGCGGCAGAACGTCGTGACGGCCGTCTGCGCGCTGGTCGACGACCTCCGGCTCGCGGGTCACGTGGAGGTCGCGAACGACCCGTTCTTCACCAACGGCGCCGACGCCAAGCGGGCCATGGTCCAGCGGGCGCTGAGGATGAAGTACGAGCTCCAGATGCCCGTGGTCGACGGCCGCACCATCTCCGTCGGCTCGTTCAACCTGCACGGCACGAAGTTCGGCGAGGCCTTCGACATCACGACGCCCGGCGGCGCCCCCGCGTACTCCGGGTGCGTCGGCATCGGGTTGGAGCGGATCGCCTACGCCTTCCTGTGCCGCCACGGGATCGACCCGTCCGACTGGCCCGAGATCTGAAGCACCCGACCCACTCCTGGAGGACGACGACATGGCGCACCCAGCGCCCCGCAGATCACCCACGTCCACGCGGACGGCGGGCCTCGCGGGCAACAGCCTCACCGAACTGTTCGTCATGGCCCGCGCCAGCGGAGCGGTCGACCTGGCGGTCGGCACCCCCGGCTACCCCGCGACCTCCGAGAGCCTCGTCGAGGACGCCGCCGAGGCCATGCGCGCCGGGCGGAACCAGTACGAGCACCCCGCGGGGGTCGCCGAGCTGCGGCAGCGGATCGCCGACATGCTCGGCGACGGCGCGGACCCCGACCGCGAGATCACCGTCACCGCGGGCGCCACCGAGGCGCTCTACATCGCACTCCTGTCCACCCTGGACCCCGGTGACGAGGTCGTCCTGTTCTCGCCGGGCTACGAGCAGCTCGCCGCGTCGGCCGCGCTGGTCGGGGCCCGCCTCCGGTACGTGCGGCTGCACGGGCCCGAGTGGCGCTACGACCCGGCCGAGCTGGCCGCCGCGTTCTCCTCCCGCACCAGGGCCGTGCTGCTCAACACCCCGGCCAACCCCACCGGCCGCGTGCTGAGCCGCGAGGAGATGGAGGAGATCGCCGCGCTCTGCGAACGCTGGGACGCCACGGTGATCTGCGACGAGGTGTACCGCTCGTTCACCTTCGACGGCAGGCGGCACGTCTCGGCCACCGAGATCCCCGCGTTCACCGGCCGCAACGTCGTCATCGGCTCGCTGTCCAAGAGCCACGCGATCAGCGGCTGGCGGCTGGGGTTCCTGCGCAGCGACGCCAAGCGCAGCGAGACGTTCCGCCGCGTGCACGAGCTGACCACCAACGGCACGGCGGCACCGCTCCAGGCCGCCGCCGCGAGCGCCGCCCGGTCGGTCGACCTGGACGAGGTGTGCCGCGAGATGAGCCTGCGCCGCGACCTGGCGCAGGAGGTCTTCTCCGGCATGGGCATGAAGTTCACGCCCGTGGAGGGCGGCATCTTCCTGTTCGCCGACATCAGCCCGCTGACCGGCGGGCGCGTGGACTGCCGGGCGTTCGCCCACGACCTGCTGGACCGGGCAGGGGTGCTGCTCGCGCCCGGAGCGCCGTTCTTCGGAGACCCGGCGCAGGGGCGCGACCACGTGCGGATCGCGTTCAACCGGCGGGCCGAGACGCTGCGCGAGGCCGAACGCCGCATCACGGCGTGACGGCGGGACGACGGACGTGGTAGCGGAGAGGAGCACGCGAGTGGCACAGGAGCACGGTGTGGACGACCTGGGTCCGCTCCCGGCGTTCATGGAGCCGGGAAGCGGGGTCGTCCCGTTCGTCACGCCCGTGGGCGACGGGATGTGGCTGGTCCGCGACCACGCCCTCGGCAGGGCGGTGCTCGCGGACCAGCGGTTCAGCCGGGCCGAGGCGACGAAGCCGCACTCGCCGAGGTTCAACGACGCGCAGCCCGCGCCGGACGCCGTGATGAGCATGGACGGCGCGGACCACGCCCGGCTGCGCCGCGTCGTGAGCGGCGCGTTCACCACCCGCCGGGTCGCCGCCATGGCGCCCGCGGTCGAGCGCCTCGCCGACGAGCGCCTCGACGCGCTCGCCGCGGCCGGGCCGGGCGCCGACCTGATCGGGCTGCTCGCC
The DNA here is from genome assembly GCF_057122925.1 of Umezawaea sp. Classification (NCBI taxonomy): domain Bacteria; kingdom Bacillati; phylum Actinomycetota; class Actinomycetes; order Pseudonocardiales; family Pseudonocardiaceae; genus Umezawaea; species Umezawaea sp. Next base: position 18,588 of record NZ_DBNGPQ010000165.1, read on the forward strand.
ACCCCGCTGCCGCTGTCCGTCCTCTGCTCGATGCTCGGCATCCCGGCCGAGGACGGCGACGTCTTCCGCGACTGGGTCGAGGTGCTGTTCGACATCTCCGCCAGCTCGCCGAGGGAGAAGTCCCGCCGCCGCCTCGAACTCGTCGACTACATGGCGGAGCTGGTGGCGCGCAAGCGCGACAGCGACGACGAGGACCTGCTCACCGACCTGATCGCGGCGCAGGACCAGGGCAGGCTGTCGCCGGGGGAGATGCTGACGCTGGGCCTGTCCCTGCTGATGGCGGGCTACGAGACCACCGTCGGCCAGATCGGCCTGTCGGTGCTCGCGCTGCTGTCGGACCCCGTCGTGCTCGACGACCTCCGCGCCCACCCCGAGAACCTGGACGGGCTGGTCGACGAGCTGCTGCGGCTCACCCCGTCCACCCCGCTCAGCTTCCCCCGCGTGGCGCTGGAACCGGTGCGGCTCGGGACCGTCGTCGTCCGCACCGGCGAGGCCGTTGTCGTCTCGCTGCTGCACGGGAACCGGGACGCCGCGGCGTGGGAGCGGCCGGAGGGCCTGTGCCCCAGCGGTCACGGCGCCGCGCACCTGACGTTCGGGCACGGCGTGCACCGCTGCCTCGGCGCGCCGCTGGCGAGGCTCCAGCTCCGGATCGTCCTGGAACGCCTGCTGCGCCGCTTCCCCGGACTGCGCGTCGCCACGGGGTCCGACGCCGTGGTCTGGAAGGAGGGGATGTCGATCCGCGGCCTCGCCCGCCTGCGGGTGGAGTGGTAGCGGGCCGGGGTTCCCGCACCGCACCTACGGAAGTCGAGTGAGGAGTCACGTGTCCGCCGAGAACACCCACCGCGTCCCGGAGCCCGAGCTGGAGGCCGTCGCCGTCATCGGCGTCGCGTGCCGCTTTCCCAGGGCGGACGGCCCCGCCGCCTTCTGGCGGCTGCTGGAGGACGGCGCGAGCGCCGTCGTCGACGCCCCGCCGGGCCGGTGGGAGGGCGTTCCCGGCCCCCGGCGAGGCGGTTTCCTCGACGCCGTCGGCGACTTCGACGCGGCGTTCTTCCGCGTCTCCCCGCGCGAGGCCGCGGCCATGGACCCCCAGCAGCGCCTCGTGCTCGAACTGGTCTGGGAGGCGCTGGAGGACGCGGGCGTGGTCCCGGAGTCGCTGCGCGGCAGCCGCACGGCGGTCCTCGTCGGCGCGCTGCGCGACGACTACGCGGCCCTGGTCCACCAGCACGGCGACCGGGCGGTCACCCAGCACACGATGACCGGCGTGAACCGCGGGATCATCGCCAACCGCGTCTCCTACCACCTGGGGCTGCACGGGCCGAGCCTCGCGGTCGACACCGCGCAGTCCTCCTCGCTGGCCGCGGTCCACCTGGCGTGCGCCAGCCTGCGCGGCGGCGAGTCGACCCTCGCCATCGCCGCGGGCGTGAACCTGAACCTGCTGCCCGGCAACGTGCTGGCCGAGCTGCGCTTCGGCGGGCTGTCACCGGACGGCACCACGTACGCGTTCGACTCCCGCGCCAACGGCTTCGTCCCCGGCGAGGGCGGCGGGGTCGTCGTCCTCAAACCGCTGAGCCTGGCGCTGGCCGACGGCGACCGCGTCCACGGCGTCATCCTCGGCACCGCGCTCAACAACGACGGCGCCACCGACGGCCTCACCGTGCCGAGCGCGTCCGCCCAGGAGGCGATGCTGCGGGAGGCCTACGGGAAGTCGGGCATCGCCGCCGACGAGGTGCAGTACGTCGAGCTGCACGGGACAGGGACCCCTGTCGGCGACCCGATCGAGGCCGCCGCGCTCGGCGCCGCGCTGGGCACCGGCCGCCCCGCCGACGCGCGGCTGCGGATCGGCTCGGTCAAGACCAACATCGGGCACCTGGAGAGCGCGGCGGGCATCGCCGGGCTGATCAAGGTGCTGCTGAGCATCCGCCACCGCAGGATCCCGTCCAGCCTCAACTTCGAGGCCCCCGCGCCGCGCATCTCCCTGGTGTGGCTGGGCCTGGAGGTGCAGCGGCGGCTGACCCCGTGGCCGCGCGAGGACCGCCCGCTGGTGGCGGGCGTCAGCTCGTTCGGCATGGGCGGCACCAACTGCCACGTCGTGGTGACCGAGCCGCCGCCGGTGGGGACGGCCGCGGTCGCGCCGGTCGAGGGCCACGACCGCGCGGCGCTGTCGTGGGTGGTGTCCGGGCACACCGACGCGGCGCTGCGCGCGCAGGCGTCGCGGCTGCGGGACTTCGCCGCCCGGCACCCCGAGCACGCGCCCACCGCCGTCGCCCGCGCCCTGGTCACCCGCCGGGCCGTGTTCGGCCACCGCGCGGTCGTCACCGCCGCGGACCGCGAGGGCCTGCTGAGCGGACTCGACGCCGTGGCCGCCGGGCTGCCGTCGGCCTCGGTCGTGACGGGCGCGGTCGCTCCGGGGAAGCTCGGCTTCCTGTTCACCGGGCAGGGGTCGCAGCGCGCCGCCATGGGCAGCGGGCTCTACGACGCCTTCCCCCGCTACGCCCGCGCGTTCGACGAGGTCGCCGCGGAACTGGACCCGCTGCTGCCCCGGCCGCTCGCGGACGTGATCGCCGAGGGCGGGGCCGACCTGGACCGCACCGGCTTCACCCAGCCCGCGCTGTTCGCCGTGGAGGTGGCGCTGTTCCGGCTGCTCGAATCGTGGGGGCTGCGCCCCGACTTCGTCGCCGGGCACTCGATCGGCGAGATCGGTGCCGCCCACGTCGCCGGGGTGCTCGCGCTGCCCGACGCGGCCCGCCTGGTGGCGGCCCGCTCCCGGCTCATGCAGGCCCTGCCGGAGGGCGGGGCCATGGTGGCGGTGCGGGCCACCGAGGCGCAGGCGCACGACCTGCTGCGCTCCGAGGAGGGGCGGCTGGCCGTCGCCGCCGTCAACGGTCCCGACTCCGTGGTGCTCTCCGGGGACGTGGAGGCCGCCCTCCGCGTGGCGGCGGCGTTCACCGCGCTCGGGCACCGGACCAGGCGGCTCGACGTGAGCCACGCCTTCCACTCGCCGCACGTGGACGCGGTGCTCGACGAGTTCCGCGCGGCGGTCGCCCCGCTCACCCTCGCGGCACCGGCGATCCCGGTCGTGTCCACGGTGACCGGTGAGGTCGCCACCGCCGACCGCCTCACCTCACCCGACCACTGGGTCGAGCAGGTCCGGCGGCCGGTGCGCTTCCTGGACGCGGTCCGCACCCTGGCGGCCGAGGGCGTCACGACCCTGCTGGAGCTGGGCCCGGACGGCGTCCTCTCGGCGCACGCGGCGGCGTGCCTGCCCGATCCCGGCGCGGTCGTGGCCACCCCGGTCCTGCGCGCGGACCGCCCCGACGTCGACACGGCCCTCACGGCGGTGGCGCACGCCCACGTGCGGGGCCACGGCGTCGACTGGGCCTCGGTGCTCGCCGACGACCCGGCCGCCGCGGACGTCGAGCTGCCCACCTACGCCTTCCAGCGCGCGCACCACTGGTTCGACGACCGCGAGCGGATCACCCCGGCCCTGCCGGGCCCCGCGGGCGAGCCGAGGCCCGTCGAACCGGCCGCGGACGTCGAGGAGCTGGTGAGCAGGCACGTCGCCGCCGTGCTCGGCAGCGCACCGGGCGAGCGGGTGCCGGCGCACACCGCGTTCACCGACCTGGGTTTCACCTCGCTGATGGCCACCGAGCTGCGCACCGCCCTCGCGCACGCCACCGGTCTGGCGCTGCCGAGCGGGCTCCTGTACTCCCACCCGACGCCCGCGGCGCTGACCGCGTTCCTCCGGTCCGAGGAGGACGGTGCGGTCGCGGCGAACACCTCGACCGCGGCGCGGGTCGGCGCCGACGAGCCGATCGCGATCGTGGGCATGGCGTGCCGCTTCCCCGGCGGGGTCTCGTCGCCGGAGGACCTGTGGCGCCTGGTCGCCGACGGCGTGGACGCGGTCGGCGAGTTCCCGGCCAACCGCGGCTGGGACACCGACCTGTACGACCCCGAGCCCGGCCTGCCGGGGCGCAGCACCGTGCGGCACGGCGGTTTCCTGCACGACGCGGGCGAGTTCGACGCGGAGTTCTTCGGGATCTCGCCGCGCGAGGCCGAGGCGATGGACCCGCAGCAGCGGCTGCTCCTGGAGACCGCGTGGGAGGCCGTCGAACGGGCGGGCGTCGACCCGAAGTCGTTGCGGGGCAGCGCCACCGGCGTCTTCGTCGGCGCCACGGCCCTGGAGTACGGGCCGAGGATGGCCGAGGCTCCCGAGTCGACCCACGGGCACGTGCTGACCGGGACGACCACCAGCGTCGCGTCCGGGCGCATCGCCTACCAGCTCGGGCTGACCGGGCCCGCGCTGACGGTCGACACGGCGTGCTCGTCGTCGCTGGTGGCGCTGCACCTGGCCGTGCGCTCGCTGCGCTCGGGCGAGAGCGACCTCGCGCTCGCGGGCGGTGCCACGGTGATGGCCACGCCCGGCATGTTCGTGGAGTTCTCGCGGCAGCGCGGACTGGCGGTCGACGGGCGGTGCAAGTCGTTCGGCGCGGGCGCGGACGGCACGGGCTGGTCCGAGGGCGTGGGCCTGGTCCTGGTCGAGCGGCTGTCGGACGCCACGCGGCTGGGCCACCCCGTGCTGGCCGTGGTGCGGGGCAGCGCGGTGAACCAGGACGGCGCGTCCAACGGCCTCACCGCGCCGCACGGCCCGTCGCAGGAGGCGGTGATCCGGTCCGCGCTGGCCGACGCGGGACTGGCCGCCTCGGACGTGGACGCCGTGGAGGCGCACGGCACCGGGACCGTGCTCGGGGACCCGATCGAGGCCGAGGCGCTGGCGGCGGTCTACGGCGGGAGCCGGTCCGACGGGCGCAGGCTGTTCGTCGGGTCGCTCAAGTCCAACATCGGCCACGCCCAGGCGGCGGCGGGCATCGGCGGCGTGATCAAGATGGTCGGCGCCGTCCGGACGGGAGTGCTGCCGCGCTCCCTGCACGCCGACGTGCCGACACCGCACGTCGACTGGGACACCAACGGTCTCGTCCTGCTGTCGAAGCAGCAGGACTGGCCCGAGTCGGGACGGCCGCGCCGCGCGGGGATCTCCTCGTTCGGGATCAGCGGCACCAACGCGCACCTGATCCTCGAACAGGCCCCGGAGTCCGAGCCCGCCGAGGCCGCGGCCGACGGCGGTCCGGGGGTGGCGGCGCCGTGGGTGCTGAGCGCGCGCGGCGAGGCCGCGCTGCGGGCGCAGGCCTCCCGGCTGCGCGTCCACCTCGACGAGTCCGGAGTGGACACCGCGGGCGTCGGGATCGCCCTGGCCACCGCTCGTTCGGTCTTCGAGCACCGCGCGGTGGTCCTCGGCGGTGACCTCCGCGCGGGCCTGGACGCGCTCGCGGCGGGCACCGCGGCGCCGAACCTGCACCGCGGCTCGGCGGTCGACGCCGGGCGCACCGCGTTCCTGTTCACCGGGCAGGGCGCCCAGCGCGCGGGCATGGGTCGCGGTCTCCACGCCGCCCACCCCGTGTTCGCCGCGGCCTTCGACGAGGTCTGCGCCGCCTTCGACGGCCTGTTGGACGAGCCGCTGCGCGACGTCGTGTTCGCGGCGGACGACAGCGGCCCGCTGCACCTCACCTCCTACACCCAGCCCGCCCTGTTCGCCCTGGAGACGGCGCTCGTCCGGCTCCTCGCGCACCACGGCACCGTCCCCGGTCTGGTGGCCGGGCACTCGATCGGCGAGATCGGCGCGGCCCACGCGGCGGGCGTGCTCTCGCTGCCCGACGCCGCGCGGCTCGTCGCGGCACGGGGCCGGTTGATGATGTCGGCGCCCCCCGGCGGCGCGATGATCGCGATCGAGGCCGAGCCGGACGAGGTGCGGGAGTCGCTGTCTGACCTGGTCTCGCTCGCCGCCGTCAACGGTCCCCGCTCGGTGGTCGTGTCCGGCGACGCGGCCGAGGCCGAGCGCGTCGCCGCCCGGTGGCGCGCGGCGGGCCGCCGGGTGCGCCGCCTGACCGTGAGCCACGCCTTCCACTCCCCGCACATGGACGCGGTCCTGGACGACTTCCGGGCGGTCGCGGCGGACGTCGACCTCCACGCGCCCCGGATCCCGGTCGTCTCGACCGTCACGGGCGAGCGGGCCACGGCCGAGCAGTTGGCCTCGCCCGACCACTGGGTGCGGCAGGTCCGCGACACCGTCCTGTTCGCCGACGCGACCCGCGCGCTGGCCGCGCTGGGCGCCACGGTGTTCCTGGAGGTCGGCCCCGACGCCGTCCTGACCCCGCTGGCGGCGGCCGTCCTGCCGGACACCGCCACGGTCGTGCCGCTGCTGCGGGCGGGCCGCGACGAGGTCGCGACCCTCGGCGCGGGCCTCGCCGAGGCCTACGTCAACGGCGCCCCGCTGGACGCGGGCTCGTTCTTCCCCGGCGCGACCCCCGCTCCGCTGCCCACGTACGCCTTCCAGCGGCGGCACTTCTGGCAGGCCCCCGCGGCGCGGGCCGACGCCCGCTCCCTGGGGCTCGTGCCCGCCGACCACCCGCTGCTGGCGGGCGAGGTGGACCGGGCCGACCAGCGGGACACCCTGTTCACCGGCCGGGTCACGCCGTCGGCCCGGTCGTGGCTGGCCGACCACGTGATCACCGACCGCGTCCTCGTGCCCGCCACGGTGTTCCTCGAACTGGCCGTGGCCGCGGGCGAGCGGCTCGGCGTCCCGAGGGTGGACGAGCTGACGCTGGAGGTACCCCTGGAACCGCTGGGGGACACCGCGCTCCAGCTCCAGGTGGCCGCCCCGGACGCCGAGGGCCACCGCGCCTTCACCGTCCACGCCCGGCCGGAGGGGGCCCCGTGGACCCGCCACGCCGCCGGTGTCCTCGCCCCCGCCGCCGAACCGGGTGACGAGCCGACCGCGTGGCCGCCGGAGGACGCGACGGCCGTGCCCGTCGCCGACGCCTACGAGCGCCTCGCCGACCTCGGCTACCGCTACGGACCCGCCTTCCGGGGGCTGCACGCCGTCCGGCGGGCGGGCACGTCGACGTTCGCCGAGATCCGGCTGCCCGAGCCGCCGAGGGGTGGCGAACGGTACCGGGTGCACCCGGCGCTGCTGGACGCCGCGCTGCACGCGCTCGTCCTGGACGCCGCGGGTGCCGACGACGAGATCCTCCTGCCGTTCAGCTGGCGCGACGTCACCCTGCACCCCAGCGGTGCCACCGAGCTCCTGGTCCGCGCCACGCCGAACGACGACGGCACCACCGCCCTCGTGCTGACCGAACCCGACGGAACCCCCGTGGCGACGGTCGGGTCGCTGACCCTGCGCCCGGTGGCCAGGCGGCGGCTCGCGGCGCCCGCCACGGACGCGCTGTTCACCGTGGACTGGCCGGTCGTCCCGATCCCGGTCGCGGACCCGTCCCCGACAGTCGACGTCGTGCCGGGCGACACCCTCCCCGGTGTCCTGCGCACCGTCCAGGAGTGGCTGGCCACCGACCGCCCGGCCGACGCCCGGCTGCTCGTGGTCACGCGGAACGCCGTCGCGGTGCGCCCGACCGACGACGTGGACCTCGACACCGCCGGGGTCTGGGGCCTCGTGCGCACCGTCCAGTCCGAGCACCCCGGCCGGGTGCTGCTGGCCGACCTCGACGCGGACGCGGCGACCGACCTCCTGCCCTCCGTCGTGGCCACGGGCGAGCCGCTGGTGGCCGTGCGCGCGGGGGAGTTCCACGTCCCCCGGCTCGCCAGGCGCCGGTCGACCACCACGACGGCCCGCCGCCTCGACCAGGGGGGCACGGTGCTGGTCACCGGCGGCACCGGTGGTCTCGGAGCCCTCGTCGCCCGGCACCTGGTGACCGAGCACGGCGTGCGGCACCTGCTGCTCGTCAGCCGCCGCGGCCCGGACGCGCCGGACGCGGACGCCCTCGCCGCCGACCTGACCGCGCTGGGCGCCGAGGTCACGATCGCCGCCGCCGACGTCGCGGACCGCGACGCGCTGGCCGCGGTGCTCGCCGTCGTCGGGCCCCCGCTGACGGCCGTGGTGCACGCCGCGGGCGTCCTGGCGGACGCGACCGTGGAGAACCTGACCCCGGCCCGCCTGGCGGAGGTGCTGCGGCCCAAGGCCGACGCCGCGCGCGTGCTGCACGAGCTGACCGAGGGGACGGACCTCGCGGCGTTCGTGCTGTTCTCCTCCGTCTCCGGCATCATCGGCACCGCGGGCCAGGCCAACTACGCCGCCGCGAACGCGGTGCTGGACGCCCTCGCCCACCACCGCGCGTCCCGCGGCCTGGCGGGCACCTCGCTGGCGTGGGGCCTGTGGGACGAGGGCATGGGGAGCGGGCTGACCGACGCCGACCTGGCCCGGTGGCGGCGGACCGGCGTCCGGCCGCTGACGGCCGCCCGCGGCCTCGCGCTGTTCGACGCGGCCCTCGCGGCGGGCGACCCCCTGGTGGTGCCCGCGGCGCTGGAGCCGTCGAGCCCCCTCCTCCGGGCCCGTCCCCGACCGGCCGCCCGCCCCCGGCCCACCTCGGACTGGGCGGGCCGCGTCGCCGCGCTGCCCGAGGCGAAGCGGGCCGCCGCCGTCCTGGACCTGGTCCGCGCCGAGGCCGCCGCGGTGCTCGGCCACGAGGGACCCGTGGACGCGCGGCGCACGTTCAACGACCTCGGCTTCGACTCGCTGGCGGGCATGGACCTGCGCTCCCGGCTCGGCACGGCCACCGGCCTGCGGCTCACCGCCTCGGTGACCTTCGACCACCCCACGCCCGACCGGCTCGCCGCGCACCTGCTGGCCGAGGTGGCGGGCGCGAAGCCGACGGCGCGGCGCGCGGCGCGGGTCGGCGCCGACGAGCCGATCGCGATCGTGGGCATGGCGTGCCGCTTCCCCGGCGGGGTCTCGTCGCCGCGGGACCTGTGGCGCCTGGTCGCCGACGGCGTTGACGCCGTCGGCGGGTTCCCGACGAACCGGGGCTGGGCCGAGGACCTGTACGACCCGGACCCGGAGCGGACCGGCACCTCGACCACGCGCGACGGCGGCTTCCTGCACGACGCGGACCTGTTCGACCGCGAGTTCTTCGGCCTGTCCCCGCGCGAGGCGACCGCGACCGACCCGCAGCAGCGCCTGCTGCTGGAGACCGCCTGGGAGACCTTCGAGAGCGCGGGCATCGACCCGGAATCGGTGCGGGGCAGCAACACCGGCGTGTTCACCGGCGCCATGTACGACGACTACGCGTCCCGGCTCGCCGACACCCCCGAGGAGTTCGAGGGGTTCCTGCTGGCGGGCAACCTCTCCAGCGTCCTCTCCGGACGGTTGTCCTACACCTACGGGCTGCGGGGTCCCGCGCTGACGGTCGACACGGCGTGCTCGTCGTCGCTGGTGGCGCTGCACCTGGCCGTGCGCTCGCTGCGCTCCGGTGAGTGCGACCTCGCGTTCGCGGGCGGGGTCACCGTGATGAGCAGCCCGCACACCTTCGTCGAGTTCTCCCGGCAGCGCGGGCTGGCGGCGGACGGGCGGTGCAAGTCGTTCGGCGCCGGCGCGGACGGCACCGGGTGGTCCGAGGGCGTGGGCCTGCTGCTGGTGGAACGGCTCTCGGACGCCCGGCGGCACGGGCACCGGGTGCTGGCCGTGGTGCGGGGCAGCGCGGTGAACCAGGACGGCGCGTCCAACGGCCTGACGGCGCCGCACGGCCCGTCGCAGGAGGCGGTGATCCGGTCCGCGCTGGCCGACTCGGGGCTGACCCCCGCGGACGTCGACGCCGTGGAGGCGCACGGCACCGGGACCGTGCTGGGCGACCCGATCGAGGCCGGGGCGCTGGCGGCGGTCTACGGCGCGGGCCGGGGCGAGGCCGACCGGCTGTTCGTCGGGTCGCTCAAGTCCAACATCGGTCACGCCCAGGCCGCGGCGGGCGTCGGCGGCGTGATCAAGATGATCGGCGCGCTGCGGGCGGGCGTGCTGCCGCGCTCGCTGCACGCCGACGTGCCCTCGCCCCACGTCGACTGGGACACCAGCGGACTGTCCCTGCTGACGCGGCGGCGCGACTGGCCGGACCAGGGCAGGCCGAGGCGCGCGGGCGTCTCGTCGTTCGGGATCAGCGGCACCAACGCGCACGTCATCCTCGAACAGGTCCCGGACGCCGAACCGCCGTCGCCCCCGAGCGGCGGCGTCGTGCCGTGGATCGTGACCGGCCGGACCGACCAGGCGGTGCGCGAGCAGGCCGCTCGGCTCGCCCGGCACGTCGAGGACCACCCCGAGCTGTCGGCAGCCGACGTCGGCTACTCGCTCGCCACCGGCCGCGCGCTGCTCGACCGCGGTGCCGCGGTGGTCGGCGCGGACCGGGACACCCTGCTGCGCGGTCTGTCCGCCATCGCCGCGGGCTCAGCGGCACCGGGGGTCGTGCTCGGCCACCGGGCCGCGGCGCCGGGGAAGACGGCGTTCCTGTTCACCGGCCAGGGCAGCCAGCGGCCCGGCATGGGCGCGGGCCTGCACGCGGCGCACCCGGTGTTCGCGGCGGCGCTCGACGAGGTGTGCGGCCACCTGGACCCGCTCCTGCCCCGTCCGCTCAAGGAGGTGCTGTTCGCCGAGGCCGACTCGCCCGAGGCGAAGCTCCTGGACGACACGGTGTTCACCCAGGCCGCGCTGTTCGCCGTGGAGACGGCGCTGCACCGGCTGCTGCGGCACTGGGGGGCCGCACCCGACTACGTGCTCGGCCACTCCGTCGGCGAGGTCTCGGCGGCGTGCGCGGCCGGCGTGCTCGACCTGCCCGACGCCTGCGTCCTGGTCGCCGAGCGCGGCAGGCTGATGCAGGCGGCCCGCCGCGGCGGCGCGATGATCGCCATCGAGGCCGGTGAGGACGACGTGCGCGCCACGCTCGCGCCGTACGGCGACCGGCTCGGCGTCGCGGCCGTCAACGGCCCGAGGGCCGTGGTGGTCTCCGGTGACGCCGAGGCGGCCGACGAGGTCGCGGCCCGGTGGCGGGCCGACGGCGTCCGCACCACCCGGCTGCCCGTGTCGCACGCCTTCCACTCGGCCCACATGGACGGGGTGCTCGACGAGTTCCGCGCCGTCGTGCGCACCCTGACCTTCCACCCCCCGCGCGTCCCGGTCGTGTCCAACCTGACCGGCGACCTCGCCGACGAGGAGCAGGTGATCTCGCCCGAGTACTGGGTGCGCCACGTCCGCGAGGCCGTGCGCTTCGCCGACGGCGTGCGCTGCCTGGAGCGGGAGGGCGTCACGGACTTCGTGGAACTCGGCCCGGACGCCGTCCTGACCGCGCTGGCGCGGACCTGCCTGGCCGAGCCGACCGGGGAACTGGTCCCGACGCTGCGCCGCCGCCGCGACGAGGCCGAGTCCGTCGCACGGGCCGTGGCCCTGCTGCGGCTGCGCGGCGCCGCACCGGACTGGCGGGCCGTGTTCCCCGGCGCGCGCCGGGTCGACCTGCCCACCTACGCGTTCCAGCGCGAGCGGTACTGGCTCTCGGCCGCGGGCGGGCCGGTCGACGCGAGCGGTCTCGGCCTGACCGGCACGGGGCACCCCGTGCTGGGCGCGGTGGTGGGCCTGGCCGACCGGGACGTCCACGTGTTCACGGGTCGGCTCGCCACGGGCACGCACCCGTGGCTGGCCGACCACGTGGTGGCGGGCGTCCCCCTGGTCCCGGCGAGCGCCGTCGTGGAGATGGCCGTGAGCGCGGGCGAGCACCTCGGGGTGCCGCGGATCGGGGAGCTGACGCTGTCGGCGCCGCTGGTCCTGTCGTCGGACGCGCTCCAGCTCCAGCTCACCGTCGGCGAGGCGGGCCAGGCGGGGGACCGCGGCTTCACCCTGCGCGCCCGGTCCGACGGCGGGCCGTGGACGGCGCACGCCGAGGGCGTGCTGACCCCCGCCGCCGATGACGGCGAGGGCCTGGCCCCGTGGCCGCCCGCCGCCGCCGAGGTGGCCGTGGACGACTTCTACGGCACCCTGCCCGGCTTCGACTACGGTCCCGCCTTCCGGGGGCTGCGCCGGGTGTGGCGCGGGGACGGCGAGCTGTTCGCCGAGGTCGACCTGCCCGAGCCCGCGCGGTCGGAGGCCCGCCGCTACGCGCTGCACCCCGCCCTGCTGGACGCCGCGCTGCACCCGCTGCTGCTCGACGCCGACGCGCCGCGCGTGCCGTTCACGTGGCGCGGGGTGGGCCTGCACCCCGCTGGCGCGTCCTCGCTCCGCGTCCGGCTCCGGACGACCGGGGAGCTGACGTCGATCACGGTCGCCGACGGAACCGGTGCGCCGGTCGCCACCGTGGAATCCCTGCTCCTGCGCCCGTTCGAGCGCGGTGCCGTGCGGTCGGGCGGGCTGCACCGGGTCGCGTGGACCCCGCTGCCCGCCACCCTCCGCGCGGCGGGGGGGACTCCGGTGATCACCGGGGACCCGGCGGAGTTCCTCGCCGCGGTGGACCCCGTTCCCGAGACCGCGGTCCTCCAGGCCCGCTCCACCGGACCGGACGTCCCCTCGGCGGCCCGCGCGGTGCTGGGCCGGACCCTGCGCGCCCTGCGGACGTGGCTGGCCGACGAGCGGTTCGCCCGCTCGACGCTCGTCGTCGCCACGCGCGGCGCCGTCGCGACCGGCGGCGAGGGCGTCACGGACCCGGCCGCCGCGGCGGTGTGGGGACTCGTGCGCACCGCCCAGACCGAGCACCCCGGCCGGGTCGTGCTGGCCGACCTGGACTCCGACACCGTGCCGTCGGGACTGGTGGAGCTCGGTGAACCGCAGCTCGCCGTGCGCGACGGCCGGGCACTGGTGCCCCGGCTGGCCGCGGCGGGACCGCCCGCGCCCGCCACGGCCCGGTGGGACCGGGGCACCGTCCTGGTCACCGGGGCGACCGGGGCGCTCGGCACGCACCTCGTCCGCCACCTGGTGACCGAGCACGGGGCGCGCAGGCTCCTCCTCGTCTCCCGGCGCGGCGCCGGGCGCGACCTGGTGGGCGAACTCGCGGCCCTCGGCGTGGACGTCACCACCGCCGCCTGCGACGCGGGCGACCGGGACGCGCTCGCGGCGGTGCTGGCGGCCGTGCCCGCCGAACACCCGCTGACCGCGGTCGTGCACGTCGCGGGCGTGGCCGACGACGCGGTCCTCGCGGACGTGACCGAGGAACGCCTCGACGGGGTCCTCACGGCCAAGCTCGACGCCGCCTGGCACCTGCACGAGCTGACCAGGGACCTGGACCTGTCCGCGTTCGTCCTCTACTCGTCCGTCGCGGGCCTGCTCGGCACCGCCGGGCAGGCGGCGTACGCGGCGGCCAACACCTCCCTGGACGCCCTCGCCGAGCACCGCGCGGCGCTCGGCCTGCCCGCGCGGTCCCTCGCGTGGGGCCTGTGGGAGACGGCCAGCGCGCTGAGCGGGCACCTCGCCGAGACCGACCTGCGGCGCCTGGCCAGGACCGGCCTGCGCCCGCTGGCCACGGCCGACGCGCTGGCCCTGTTCGACGCGGCGATGTCCGCGACCGAGCCGGTGCTGGCCGTGACCCGCCTGGACCTCGACGGCCTGCGCGACCCCGTGCCGCCCCTGCTGTCCGGCCTCGCGCCGCGGACCGCCGCGCGGCCGAGCGCGACGCCCGCCCCCGGCGCGGCCCGGCTCGCCGCGCTGCCGGACAGCGAGGTCGACCGGGTGCTGACCGACCTCGTGCGCGGGCACGTGGCCACCGTCCTGGGCCACAGCGACCCCACCGCCGTCGGCACCGACCGCCCGTTCCGGGACCTGGGCCTCGACTCGCTCACGTCCGTCGAACTGCGCAACCTGCTGACCAGGAGCACCGGCCTGCGGCTGTCCGCGAGCCTGGTCTTCGACCACCCCACGCCCGCCGCCCTCGTGCGGCACCTGCGCGAGCTGGTCGAGGCCGAGCGCGCCCCGGCCGACGAACCGGTCACGGCGCGGCTCGGCGGCCTCACCGAGGCGGTGCGCACGGCCGCCGAGGACCCCGTCGCGTTCGCCCGCATCACGGCGGAGCTGCGGGCGCTGCTCGACGTCGCCGAGGAGGCGGCGGGCCGTCGGGCCGAGCAGGACACCGGGGCCCCACTGGACTCCGCGAGCGACGAGGAGCTGTTCGCGCTGATCAACGACTTCACCTAGCGGTCCCACCCCCACCCGAACCGGACGAGCAGCACGACGGCGGAGAGCTGAGAGCACGTGGCAAACGAAGAGGAACTGCGGACCTACCTGAAGAAGGCCGTCGCCGACGCGCAGGACTACCGCAAGCGGCTCCGCGAGGCCGAGGAGAGGGACCGCGAGCCGATCGCGATCATCGGCATGGCCTGCCGCTACCCCGGCGGTGTCGCGTCTCCGGAGGACCTGTGGCGGCTCGTCGCCGACGGGGTGGACGCGGTCGGCCCGTTCCCGGACAACCGCGGCTGGGACCTGTCGGCGCTCTACGACCCGGACCCGGACAACCACGGGACGTCCTACGCCCGCGAGGGCGGCTTCCTGCACGACGCCGCGAACTTCGACGCCGACCTGTTCGGCGTCTCCCCGCGCGAGGCGCACGCGATCGACCCGCAGCAGCGGCTGCTCCTGGAGGTCGCCTGGGAGGCGTTCGAACGCGCGGGCCTCGACCCGACGTCGGTCCGGGGCAGCCGGACGGGCGTGTTCGTCGGCGCCATGTACGACGACTACGCGTCCCGGCTCGTCCCCGCGCCGCGCGAGTACGAGGGGTACCTGAGCACGGGCAGCGCGGGCAGCGTCGCGTCCGGGCGGCTCGCCTACACGTTCGACCTGACCGGTCCGGCCGTCACGGTCGACACGGCCTGCTCGTCGTCGCTGGTCGCCCTGCACCTGGCCGCCCAGTCGCTGCGGCGCGGCGAGTGCTCGCTCGCCCTCGCGGGCGGCGTGGCGGTCATGGCGACGCCCACCTCGTTCATCGAGTTCAGCAGGCAGCGCGGCCTGGCCGCCGACGGCCGCTGCAAGGCGTTCGGCGAGGCCGCCGACGGCACCGGCTGGGCCGAGGGCGCCGGGCTGCTGCTCGTGGAGCGGCTCTCGGACGCGGTGCGCAACGGCCACGAGGTCCTGGCGGTCATCCGCGGCTCGGCGGTCAACCAGGACGGCGCCAGCAACGGCCTGACCGCGCCCAGCGCCGCCGCCCAGGAACAGCTCATCGAACGCGCCCTCGCCGACGCCGGGGTCTCGGCCGCGCAGGTCGACGTCGTGGAGGCGCACGGCACCGGCACCAAGCTCGGCGACCCCATCGAGGCGCAGGCGCTGCTCGCCACCTACGGGCGGGCGCACACGCCGGAGCGCCCCCTCCTGCTGGGCTCGCTGAAGTCCAACATCGGTCACGCGCAAGCCGCCGCGGGGGTCGGCGGCGTGATCAAGATGGTCGAGGCGCTGCGCCGCGGCGTCCTGCCCGCGACCCTGCACGTCGACCGGCCCACGCCCTACGTGGACTGGTCCGACCGGAGGGTGGCGCTGCTGACCGAGCGGATCGCGTGGCCCGAGGCCGAGCACCCGAGGCGCGCGGCGGTGTCGTCGTTCGGCATCAGCGGCACCAACGCCCACCTCGTCGTCGAGGCCGCCCCGGCCGTGGAGACCGCCGTGCGGGCGGCGGGCGGGCAGCCGCTGACCGCCGTGCCGCTGCTGCTCTCCGCGAGCAGCGCGCCCGCGCTCCGCGCCCAGGCGGACGCGCTGCTGGGCCACCTGGCAGGCGCCCCGACCGCGGACCTGCCCTCGCTCGGCTTCTCCCTCGCCACCACCAGGGGCGCGCTGAAGCACCGCGCGGTGCTGCTCGCCGCCGACCGCGCCGAGTTCGAGGCCGGGCTGCACGCCATCGCCGCGGACGGCACGTCGTCGCGGCTGGTCAGGGGGATCGCGGGCGAGGGACGCACGGCGTTGTTGTTCGCCGGGCAGGGCGCCCAGCGCCCCGGCACGGGCCAGGAGCTGTACCGGACGTTCCCGGCGTACGCCGAGGCCTTCGACGCCGTGTGCGACGCCCTGCGCCCGCACCTCGACCGCCCGCTGCGCGACGTGGTCTTCGCGACCGACCCCACCCTGCTCGGCCGCACCGACTGGACCCAGCCCGCCCTCTTCGCCTGCGAGGTCGCCCTGTTCGGGCTGCTGGAGTCGTGGGGCGTGCGACCGGACGCCGTCCTCGGCCACTCGGTCGGCGCCCTGGCGGCGGCCCACGTGGCGGGTGTCCTCACGCTGACCGACGCCGCCGCGCTCGTGGCCGCCCGCGGTCGGGTGATGGCCCGGCTGCCGGAGGGCGGCGCCATGGTGGCGCTGCGCGCGACCGAGGTCCAGGCCGCCGCGCTCGTGGCGGGCCACGAGCACGAACTCGCCGTGGCCGCCGTCAACGCGCCGGAGTCGACCGTCCTCTCCGGCGACCGCGAGGCGCTCACCGCCGTCGTGGAGGCGTTCCGGGCGGCGGGCGGCACGGCGACGTGGCTGCGCGTCAGCCACGCCTTCCACTCCCCGCTGGTGGACCCGGTGCTCGCGGAGCTGCGCGACGTGGCCGCGCGCACCACCCCCGGCGAACCGCGGATCACCCTGGTGTCCGACCTGACCGGCAAGCCGGTGGAACCGGGCCAGCTCGCCGACCCCGACTACTGGGTGCGCCACGCGCGCGGCACGACCCGCTTCCAGGACGCCGTGCACAGCCTGGTGGACCTGGGCTGCACCCGGTTCCAGGAGCTGGGTCCCGGCGGCGACCTCACGGCGCTGGCCACCGAGTGCCTGGCCGAGGCGATCCCGACCAGCGCACCGGTCCCGTCGCTGCGGCCGAACCGGCCGGAGCCCGAGACGCTGCTGGCGGCGGTCGCCCACCTGCACGTCACCGGACAGGCGGTCGACTGGGCCGCCGTCTTCGCCGACCGGGGCGCCCACCGCGTCCCGCTGCCGACCTACGCCTTCCAGCGCGAGCGCTACTGGCTGACCGCGCCCGCGCCGTCGGGCCTGCCGACCGCCGACCTGCGCGCGGCGGGCCTCACCCCGTCCGAGCACCCGCTGCTCGGCGCGCTCGTCGAACTGCCCGACTCGGACGGCCTGCTGCTGAGCGGCCGGCTGTCGCTGGCCGACCACCCGTGGCTGGCCGACCACCGCGTCGCCGGGACGGTCCTGGTGCCGGGGACCGCCCTGCTGTCGATGGCCGCGTGGGCGGCCGAGCGGGCGGGCTGCGACGTCGTCGAGGAACTCGTGCTGGAGGCCCCGTTCGCGGTGCCCGACGACGCGGAGTTCCAGGTGCGGGTCTCCGTTGCCGCCCCCGACGCCGCCGGGGTGCGGCCCGTCGCCGTGCACGCCCGCCGGGACGACGGCGAAGCGGGCGGGTGGACCCGGTACGCCCACGGCACGCTCGCGCGCGGCCCCGCCGAACCCCCGGCCGACCTGCGCGCGTGGCCGCCCCCGGACGCGGAACCCGTGCCCGCCGACGGCCTCTACGCCGACCTGGCCGCCAGGGGCCTGGAGTACGGACCGGCGTTCCGGGCCGTCCGCGCCCTGTGGCGGCGCGGCGAGGAGGTCTTCGCCGAGGTGGCGCTGTCCGACGGCAGGCTCCACCCGACCGACTACCCCGTGCACCCGGCCCTGCTCGACGCCGCCCTGCACGCCGCCGCGCTGGGAACCGCCGAGACCCTGCTGCCCTACACCTGGTCCGGCGCGCGGACCCTGGCTCCCGCGGGCTCCCGCCTGCGCGTTCGCCTCGCCCCCGCGGGGGCCCGTTCGGTCTCGGTCGACGCGGCCGACGTCGACGGCAACCCGGTGGTCTCGATCCGCTCCCTCGCGCTGCTGCCCCGCGCCGACGGGACCGGCGCCGACGGCCTGCTCTTCCCGTCCTGGACCGCGCTGCCCGACCTTCCCGCGCCGGTCGCGACCGACCGGTGGGCGCTCGTCGCCCCGCCCGGCGACGACCTCGCCGACACGGGCGCGACCGTCCACCACGACCTCGCGGCCCTCGTCGACGGCCTGGCGGGCGGCGAGGCCCCGGACTGGGTCCTCCTGTCCTGCCCGAGGACCGTGGACGACCCGGCCGCCGCCGTGCGCGAGGTGCTCCACGAGGTCCTGGCCTGCGCCGACGTGCTCACCACCGACGACAGGCTCGCCCGCGCGCGACTGGTGGTGTGCACCCGCGGCGCCGTGGCCGTGGACGGCGAGCAGGACCCGGCCGGGCTGGCCCACCGCGCCGCCTGGGGCTTCGTGCGCGCGCTCCAGGCCGAGCACCCCGACCGGTTCGTCCTCCTCGACTCCGACGGCGACCCGGCGTCCCGCCGCGCCCTCGCCGCGGCCCTCGCGACGGGGGAGCCGCAGCTCGCGCTGCGCGTGGGCACCGCCCACCGGCCGACGCTCACCGACGTGGAGCCCGACGCGGTGCTGACCCCGCCCGCGGGGGAGCGGCACTGGCGCCTGGACTTCGTGGGCAGGCAGACGTTCGACAACGTGGCGCTGGCCCCGTGGCCGGAGGCGGGCGGACCCCTCGGCCCCGGTCAGGTCCGGGTGCGGCTGCGAGCCGCGGGCCTCAACTTCCGCGACGTCCTGCTGGCCCTCGGGGTGATCCCCCCGTCGGTCGACCCGGACGCCACCAGCACCGGCCAGGGCGGAGAGGGGGCGGGTGTCGTCGTCGAGACGGGCCCCGGCGTCGTCGGACTCCGGCCCGGCGACCGGGTGATGGGCCTGTTCGCGGGCATCGGACCGGTCTCGCTCACCGACCACCGGCTGCTGGCCCGCGTGCCGGACGGCTGGACGTTCGAGCAGGCCGCCGCGGTCCCGGTGGCCTACCTGACGGCGTACCACGGCCTGGTGACCCTGGCGGGCCTGCGCGCGGGCCAGTCGGTCCTGGTGCACGCCGGGACCGGCGGCGTCGGCACGGCCGCCGTCCGGCTCGCCCGCCACCTGGGTGCCGAGGTCTTCGCCACGGCGGGCCCGGCGAAGTGGGACGCCCTGAGGGCCGCGGGCCTGACCGAGGACCGCATCGCCTCGTCCCGCACGCTCGACTTCGAGCGGAGCTTCCTCGCGGCCACCGGCGGCCGGGGCGTGGACGTGGTGCTCAACTGCCTGGCCGGGGAGTTCATCGACGCCTCCCTGCGCCTGCTGCCGCGCGGCGGCCACTTCCTGGAGATGGGCAAGACCGAGCGCCGCGACCCCGACGCGGTCGCGGCGGCGCACCCCGGCGTGTCCTACCGCGCCTACGACGTGCGCGAATCCGGTCTCGACCGGACGCGGGAGATGTTCGCCTCCCTGGTGGACCTCTTCGACCGGGGTGTCCTCGCCCCGCCGCCGGTGTCGGTCTGGGACGTCCGGCGGGCGCCGCGCGCGTTCCGCCACCTCGGCGAGGCCCGGCACATCGGCAAGGTCGTGCTGACCCTCCCGCAGGAGGACGAGGCGTGGGACACCACCCGCGCCGTGCTGATCACCGGCGGCCACGGCCAGCTCGGCCGCCTCGTCGCCCGGCACCTCGTCGTCGAGCACGGCGTGCGGCAGGTGCTGCTGATGGGCAGGCACCTCCCGGAGCCGGGCGGTGCGGCGGCCGGGGCCGTCGCCGACCTGGTGGGCCTCGGGGCGGACGTCCGCACCCTCGCCTGCGACGCCGCCGACCGCGCCGAGCTGGACGCGGTGCTGGCCGACCTGGCCCGCGACGGCGTCCGGATCGGCGGGGTCGTGCACGCGGCGGGCGTGCTGGACGACGGCGTGCTCGCGTCCACCACCCCGGACAAGCTGGACCGCGTGCTGCGGCCCAAGGTGGACGCGGCCCTCAACCTGCACGCGGCCACCCGCGACCTCGGGGCGTTCGTCCTGTTCTCCTCGCTCGCCGGGACCCTGGGCACGGCCGGGCAGGCGGGCTACGCCGCGGGCAACGCGTTCCTGGACGCCCTCGCCGAGCTGCGGCGCTCGACCGGGCAGCCGGGGATCTCCGTGGTCTGGGGCCTGTGGCAGGGCTCCGACGGCATGGGGTCCGACCTGGCCGCCACCGACCTCGCCCGGATGGCGCGCACGGGCGTGGCCCCGCTGTCCGACGAGCGCGGCCTGGCCCTGCTCGACGCGGCGGTGCGCCGCGACGCGCCGACCGCCGTCGCCGCCGAGTGGGTTCTCGACGGTCTGGGGGACACCGTGCCGGGCCACCTGCGCGACCTGGTCCGGACCCCCGCCCCGACCTCGTCCGCCCCGGCCGCGGGCCCGACGCTCCTGGACACCATCCGGCACGAGACGGCCGTCGTCCTTGGCCACGCGTCCGGCCAGGCGGTCGACCCGCGCGAGCTGTTCGACCGGATGGGCCTCGACTCCCTCGCGGCGGTGGAGCTGCGCAACCGGATCGCCACCGCGACCGGCGTCCGCCTGCCCGCCACGTTCATCTACGACTGGCCGACCCCGGCACACCTGGCCGACCGCCTCGGTGAGCCCACCGGCCCCGCACCCGAGGACGGGACGCCATGACCCTGACCGACATCTCCCCGGTGCGCTCGCCGCACCCCCGGCGCGACCCCGCGGTCCGGCTCGCGTGCTTCCCGCACGCGGGCGCCTCCGCCGACGCCTTCACGGCGCTGGCCCGCGCCCTGCCCGAGGACGTCGAGGTCCTCGCGTTCCAGTACCCCGGCCGCCGCGAGCGCCGGTCCGAGGCCTGCGCCGCGGACGTCGCGGACCTCGCGGGCGAGGCCGCCCGCCTCCTCGCGCCCTACACCGACCGGCCGCTGTCCCTGCTCGGGCACAGCATGGGGGCGCTCGTCGCGTTCGAGACCACCCGGCTGCTCGAAGAACGGGGCTCGGTCGCCCGGCTGTTCGTCTCGGCCGCCCGGCCGCCGAGCGAGGACTGGGAGGAGCAGGACCTCGACGCGGTGGACGACGCGCGCGTGGTCGCCGAGCTGAGGCGGCTGGGCGGCGTGCCGGAAGCGCTGCTGCGGGAGGAGGACGTGGTCGCGGAGATCCTCCGGCTCCTGCGCGCCGACCACCGGGCTCTGCGGCGCTACCGCTGCCCGCCCGACGCGCTGGTGAAGGCGCCCATCACCGTGCTGCTCGCCGACGCCGACCCGAAGAACACCCCGGAGCAGGTGCGGGGCTGGGCCGGGCACACCGCCCTGGACTGCGACACCGAGGTGCTGTCCGGCGGCCACTTCGCCCTCACCTCCGGCGATCCCGCCGTGACCCGGCTCCTCGCGGGCCGCGTGCACCCGAGGACCCCGGCCGACCTGGTGCGCGAGATCTACCTGGCCGGGACCACCGGCGGCACCCCGGCCCTGCCCACCGACCTGACCGCGCTGGAGGAACGGGCGCGCGCCGTCCTGACGCCAGCCGCGGTCGGCTACGTCCTCGGCGACGCCGGGACCGGCGAGACCGGCCGGGCCAACCGCCGCGCCTTCACCCGGCGGCAGCTCGTGCCCCGGATGCTGCGCGGGGCCGCCCGGCGCGACCTCGGGGTGTCGCTGTTCGGCCTGCGGCTGCCCGCGCCGGTGCTGCTCGCGCCGATCGCGGCCCAGACCGTCGTGCACGCCGAGGGTGAGCTGGCCACGGCCGGGGCCGCCGCGGAGGTGGGCGTTCCGCTCGTCCTGTCCACCGGCTCGTCGCACAGCCTGGAGGACGTGGCGGCCGCGGCCGGTGCGGGGCCGAGGTGGTTCCAGCTCTACTGGCCGTCGGACCGCGAGGTGGCGGCGTCCCTGGTGCGCCGCGCCGAGCGGAGCGGCTACACGGCCATCGTCCTCACGGTCGACGCGCCGACGTTCGGCTACCGGCCCACCGACCTCGACAACGGCCACCTGCCGTTCCTGCACGGCCACGGGATCGCGAACTTCACCTCCGACCCCGCGTTCCGGGCGGGCCTGCCCGCCGACCACGACGGGGCGGCCGTGGTCGGGCACTGGGCGCGCGTCTTCGCCAACCCCGCCCTCGACTGGGACGACCTGCCCTGGCTGCGCACCGTCACCTCGCTGCCGATCCTCCTCAAGGGCGTCCTGCACCCCGAGGACGCCCGCCGCGCCCTCGACCTCGGCGCGGTGGACGGGCTGGTCGTCTCCAACCACGGCGGGCGCCAGCTCGACGGGACCGTCGCCGCGCTGGACGCGCTGCCCGCCGTCCGCGCGGCCGTCGGCGACGACGTGCCGGTCCTCGTCGACTCCGGCGTCCGCACCGGGAGCGACGTCCTGAAGGCGTTGGCGCTCGGCGCGGACGCGGTCCTCTACGGCAGGCCGTACCTGTACGGGCTCGCGCTGGACGGCCAGGCCGGTGTCGCACACGTCCTGCGCTGCCTGCTGGCCGACCTCGACCTGGCCCTCGCGCTCGCCGGGTGCCCGAGCACCGCCGACGTCACCGCCGACCTGCTCGCCCCGCCGTCCTGGGGGTGAACGTCCACACGGGAGGGAATGACCAGGTCAGCGCTACCGCTGCTGGAATTGTCGGTGCGTCGGGCTACCGTGCGGTCGACATCGATCCACTGTGGTGGGAGGGCTCGTGCGTCGGCTGGAGTACGTCGGGGGAAGTTCGGAGAAGTTCTGGGAGGCGTCCTGTGAGGACACCGCCGTGACGGTCCGCTGGGGGCGGCTCGGCACGACGGGGCAGACCAAGCGCAAGGAGTTCGCCGACGTCGCCGCGGCCGAGGCGTTCCTGTCCGCCCAGGCGGCGGGCAAGCTCCGCAAGGGCTACCGCGAGATCGGCGCGCCCACCGCCGTCGAGCCGACAGCCGCCTCGACCGCAGCCGTGCCCAGCAGCGCTGAACCGGCGGTGGCAGCGCCGGTCGTGCCGGCTTCCGCCAAACCCGCAGCCGCCTCGACCTCAGCCGCGTCCACCGCCGCTGAACCCTCGGTGGCAGCGCCGGTCGTGCCGGCTTCCGCGGATCCCGCAGCAGCCCCGCCCGCAGCCGCGTCCACCGCCGCTGAACCGTCAGCCGCCCCACCGTCAGCCGTGCCCACCGCCGCCGAACCGCCGGCGGCAGCGCCGGTCGTGCCGGCTTCCGGGGATCCCGCAGCCGCCCCACCGTCAGCCGCGTCCACCGCCGCTGAGCCGGCAGCCACCTCCACCCGCCCCTCCTCGGCGCCGGAGGCCACCGACTGGCCGGACGAGGACGTGTTCGCCCCCGGCACCCAGGTGCGGGCCGCCTACCCGCGCCGGGACGAGGGCAGGGCGAAGTTCAAGGCCGACCCGGCCGCCGCGGGCGCCTCCGCCGCGCTGCTCGATCAGTACCGGCACTCGGTGGGCCCGCTGGTCGAGAGGTCCGAGCCGGAGTTCGCCGACGCGATGGCCCGGTACCTCGCAGGCGCCGCCGACCCGCTGGGTGCCGCGACCGCCGCCGCCGCCCTCGCCGCGGTCGTCGGCTACCAGGAGCGCCGCCAGTTGGCGAAGCTGGCGTCGGAGTGGGTCCTGGGCCACGGGCCCGCGTTCGCGGCCGTCGCCACCGTGCTCGTGACCGAGATCGCGGTCGACGCCGACCGAGCCACGCCGAGGGCGAAGTTCCTGCGCCGCACACGCCCCGGCGACCGGCTGCCGTGGGGGGCGGCCGTCGACGAGGTGCGCGGCGACGTCCGGCGCGCGCTCGCCTCGGCGGGCGACGAGGACTACGCCGCGGCGGTCGCCGAGGTCGGCGCGCTGTCCACCAACGATTCCGGGGCCTGCGTCGCGGCGTTCCTGCTGCCGACCGAACCCGCGCTGGTGGAGCGGGCGGTCGCCGCCACCGAAAGCACCTCGGGCTGGATCACGGCGGCCTGCACGCTGGCCGCGGTCAGCGCACCGGGGCAGCTCGCGAACCTGTCGCGGTACACCGCGCACCGGGCCGTCGACCGCGACGGTCGGGTGGTGCCGACGCTGCTGCGCACCCTCGGCCCCGGCGCGGCGCCCGCGTTCGCCGAGTGGCTGGAGGGCGCCGACACGGACCTGACCCGCAAGCTGCTGGCCGCGCTGGTCGAGATGCCGACGGACGACGCGTTCACCCGACTGCTGGTCCGGGCAGAGGTGCCGCACGTCCGCTCCGCGCTCCAGGAGGCGGCGCGCCGCTACCCGCGTCGCGCGGTCCGCCTGCTCGCCGAGGCCGCCGTGGCGGACCAGCCGTGGTCACCCGCCGCGCGAGACCTGCTGCGCGGCCTCCTCGTCGCCGTCCCCGCCCTGGTGGACGCC
The DNA here is from genome assembly GCF_057122925.1 of Umezawaea sp. Taxonomy (NCBI): domain Bacteria; kingdom Bacillati; phylum Actinomycetota; class Actinomycetes; order Pseudonocardiales; family Pseudonocardiaceae; genus Umezawaea; species Umezawaea sp. The sequence goes on from NZ_DBNGPQ010000165.1 coordinate 42,526, forward strand.
GTCGTCCCCGGTCTGGCGCCCGCCGAGCGCGAGGCGGCGCGGGCGCTGCTCGTGGGGGTCGAACGGCTGCCCGACGCACCCGTCGACCTGCTACCCGACGTCCTGCGCACCCCACCGTGGACGCGGCCCCGGCCCGCACCGCCGGTCGTGGTGCCCGACCTGCCGGTCACGGACACCGCGCGGATCGCCTGGCTGCCGGGCGAGGAGCGGGCCGCGGCGGCCGAGCGCGCCGTCAACCTGCTCTACCACAGCCCCACCACCGACTGGGCGGCCGACGTGGCGCAGCACGCGCAGCGCGGCACCATCACGCACTCCACCCTCCTGCACGCTCCACTGGAACTCGTCGAGCCGCTGATCGCCGAGTACCGGCCGTCCTCCACCTGGCGCCTGGAGTCGTGGGGCTCGGCGCTGCTGGAGCGGTTCGGTCTCGCCGCGCTGCCCGCGCTGCTGAGCCTCGCCACCTCCGCCGACGCCCTGCACGTGCTCCAGCCCGTGCTGGAGGAGCGGGTCGCGCGGGCGATGGTCGCCGCGCTGGACAAGAAGACCCTGCGCCCGCAGGCGTTGTCCTGGCTCACCCGGCACGGCGCCGCCGCCCTGCCGTTCCTGCTGCCCACCGCCCTCGGCACCGTCGGCCGCGAGCGCGCCGCGGCGGAGAACGTGGTGCGGCTCATCGCCGCGGACGTGGGGGAGGCCGCGGTGCTCCGCGCCACGTCGCCCCTCGGCGCGGACGCGGTGCGCACGGTCCTCGCGACGGACCCGCTGCTCCTGCTGCCGAAGAAGCTGCCGGTGGCCGGAGCGTGGGTCGACGTGGCGACGCTGCCGCAGGTCCGGTTGCGCGGTCAGCCGTTCGCGCTGTCCGCCGACGCGGTGCGCGACCTGGTGACGATGCTCGTGCTGTCCCGGCCCGGCGAGCCGTACGGCGGGGTCGAGCCGGTCGTCGAGGCGTGCGAGCCCGCGTCGCTCGCCCGGTTCGTCTGGGAGCTGTTCGAGCAGTGGCGCGCGGCCGGGATGCCGCCCAAGGACGGCTGGGCGTTGAGCGCGCTGGGCGTGCTCGGCGACGACGACACGGTCCGCGCGCTCGCGCCGGTGATCCGCTCCTGGCCGGGGGAGGGCGGCCACGCGCGCGCCGTGACCGGTCTGGACGTGCTGGCCGACATCGGCACCGACGTCGCGCTCATGCACCTCAACGGCATCGCGCAGAAGGTGAAGTTCGCCGGGCTGCGCGAGCGGGCGCGGGAGAAGATCGCCTACGTCGCGGCGAGGCTGGGCCTGTCGCCGGAGCGGTTGGCCGACCGCCTCGTCCCGGACCTCGGCCTGTCGCAGGACGGTTCGCTGGTGCTGGACTACGGTCCGCGCCGGTTCGTCGTGGGGTTCGACGAGCGGCTGAAGCCGTTCGTGTCCGATGAGGACGGTACGCCGCGCAAGGCGCTGCCGAAGCCGGGCGTGAAGGACGACGAGGAGTTGGCGACCGCCGCGTACCAGCGGTTCACCGGTCTGAAGAAGGACGTGCGCACGCTCGCGGCCGACCAGCTCACCAGGCTGGAGCGCGCGATGGCGAGCGGCCGCACGTGGTCAGGCGCGGAGTTCACCGAGTTCCTCGCGGGCCACCCGCTGCTGGTGCACCTGGTGCGGCGGCTGGTGTGGGTGGTGCTGGACGGCTCGGGCGCCGTGGTCGGGTCGTTCCGGGTCGCGGAGGACCGCTCGCTGTCCACCGTGGACGACGACGTGTACGTGCTGCCGGAGGACGCCGTGGTGGGCGTGGCGCACCCGGTGCACCTCGGCGAGTCGGTGGCCGCGTGGTCGGAGGTGTTCGCTGACTACGAGATCCTGCAACCGTTCCCGCAACTCGGCCGCCCGGTCCACGAGTTCACCGAGGAGGAGCTGGCCGCGACGAGGCTGGCCAGGTTCGAGGGCGTGGTGCTGCCCACCACCCGCGTGCTGCTGCTGGTGCGCCTGGGCTGGGAGCGCAGCGCGCCGATGGACGGCGGCGTCGAAGCCGGCCTGTTCAAGCACCTCACGGACGGCCTCCACGCCATCGTGGAACTGGATCCCGGCCTGGTCGTGGGCGATCTGGACGCACTGGGCGACCAAACCCTGCACCGGGTGTACCTCGGCCGCAACACCGAGGGCCACCGCTGGCACGCCAACCAGAGCGACACCACGTTCGCCGCACTGGACGCCGTGTCCGCGAGCGAACTGCTGGCCGACCTGACGGAACTGGTGGAGGGAGCCACACCGTGACCACGCAGGCTCGTCCGTGACTGCCTGCCGGCACGGGCGGCCTCCGGATGGTGTCGGCAAGGCACGACCTGCCACACCGACACCATCCCGCCGCCGTCCCGCCTGACCGACGCACCACCCCACCCGACGCACCACCCCACCTGGCGCACCACCCCACCTGGCGCACCACCCCGCCCTACGCGCCAGACCGCCCGACGCACCCGATGCACCACCCACTTGGCGCACCACCCGCCCGACGCACCAACCCACTTGGCGCGTCAGCGCACCCGGCGCACCACCCCGCCCGACGTGCCACGCGTCGCCCGGCGCACCACCCCGCCCGCCAGACCACCCCACCCGCCGCACCAGCCCACCCGACTCTCACCGCTGCGGCTATCCCACAGCGGAATCCTGTCCTCCTCCACCGGCTCCCTGAGCCCACCACCCCGCCGCATCCCCCTCACCCGTGATGGTGGGCAGGAACAACACCTGGTCCACCTGACCGAGCAACGTCTCGTCGATCGGGAAGAAGCGGTAGGTCGGGCTCTTCCGGGGCACGCTCCGCTGTTGCAGGGGCAGCAGCTCAGGCGCGGACAGGAGGTGGATGCCCGGCGACAGGGCCTCGTGGAGCGCGCCTTCGACGGTGTCCGGCGGGGGTGCGGGGAGGTCGAGGTGGGTGGCTTCGCCGAGGGCGCAGGCGATCACGCGGTAGTCCTCGCCCATGCGGTCGGCCAGGAGGGCACCCGCGGGTTGCCAGCGCAGCGTCGTCGTGTCGAACGGCGTCGAGGTGGAGCCGGTGCGCAGGTGCTGGTTGTGCGCGAACGCGAAGGTCGGGCCGCGGTCGGCCAGCACCTGGAGGTTCTCGGCCATCATCGTGTCGCGGATGGCGGCGAGGCGTTGCCAGCGGTTCTCGGTGTCCCGCGCCATGGCCGCGTGGTAGGCGAGCAGGCCCGCGGCGGTGCGGGCCGCGAGTTGGACGTCCTCGATGGTGTGGGGGCTGGTGTCGTCGCGCAGGCGCGGGAGGTCGCCCGCGAGGGTCCAGCGCAGGTCGTCGGTGAGCGCGCGCAGCGCGTGGACGCGCGGGTCGGCGCCGATCGACCGGGCGGGGTCGCGGGCCGCGGCCGGTTCCTCCCAGAGTTCGTCGGCGCCGAGCAGCCGGTCGACGGTCTCCCACGCCGGGAGGTCGAAGTAGCCGCTCAGGAAGTCGTGCAGCACCTGGAGCGCCGATCGCGGACTGGGGGCCGCGGCCATCTCGACGGGTGCGTCGAAACCGGTGAACCGCAGGTGCTCGGCGCGCGGGCGGTGCCGGTTGCGCTCGCGCACCCAGCGGACCAGCGCCCGGTTGGCGGGCGACGCGCCGAAGTCGTGGGTGAAGCCGGTCGCCATGACCTCGTCCTCGTCGCCCTCGCCGCCCCTGACGTAGGCGTCGACGACGCGGGCGTGCCAGGCGCTGGTCTCCAGGGCGACCGTGGTGAAGCCCGCCCGGTCGACGAGCGCGGCGAAGACGGCGTTGCGGAGACGGCCGAACTCGTCCTCGCCGTGCGTGGGCTCGCCGAGTCCGATCAGCCTCGGCCGGTGCGGCAGGTGGGCGACCTGCGCGGCGATGGTCTCGCCGATCGTCTGGCGGTCGTCGCCGCCCGCGCTGATCAGTGGTGTGGGGATGCCGCCGGTCATCATCGGTCCTTCCGGTCTGCGATTGACCAGCTCAACCGTATCGTTGAACATTCGTGTGAACCTTCGAGCCGCTTTCCGCAGGTGGGCTCCGACAAACCTTCAACCGGGGGAGCAATGCGACCGATCGACCTCGCGCGAGGCCACGGGCTGTCGAGCCAGGCGGTGCGCAACTACGAGGAGTCGGGCCTGCTGCCGCCCGCCGACCGCACCGACTCGGGCCACCGCCGCTACACCCGGCGTCACGCACAGGCCCTGGCCGCGTTCCTGGCCTTGGCGCCCGGTCACGGCCACGCGACGGCTTCCGCGATCATGGTCGCGGTCAACGAGGGCAGGCAGGACGACGCGCTCGACCTGATCGACCGCAGCCACGCGGGCCTCGTCTCGGCACGCGCCACCGTCGACGCGGTGGAAACCACGCTGCGAGACCTCACCGTCCAGTCGTGGGACGGCGGCCCGATCTCGATCGGCCCCCTGGCCCACCGCCTCGGCCTGCAACCCGCGACGGTCCGCCGCTGGGAACGGGAAGGCCTGCTGCGCACCACCCGCGACCACCAGGGCCACCGGGTCTACGCCCCGGCCGACGTCCGCGACGCCCACCTGGTCGGCCAACTCCGCCGAGCGGGCCACACCATCGCCGACATCCGCCTGCTGCTCGACGAACTCCGCGACACCCGCGACCCGGCCAGGATCACCCGAGCCCTCGCCGACCGCCGCCGCGCCCTCGACACCCGCTCCCGAGCGATGCTGGCAGGCGCCGCGGCCCTGCACCGCTACCTGGACACCGTGGACCCATGACCCGATCGCCCCCGCCCCGAGTTCGGTCGCCCGCGGTGCCACCGCACCGCCACCACCCGGCTCGCCGCGCAGGTGCCGGTGCACTTCTCCGCCTTACCTGCTCCAGTTCGTCGGCGACTCCCTGCTGGCCGCGCCGTACGAGCAGCGCCGGGCCCAGCTCGACGACCTGGCTCCCGCTCCCGGCGGGCGGGTGATGGTCCCGTCGTTCTACCCGGAGAGCGCGGGGCCGACCGCCTGAAAGATGCGGCCGGTGAACAGCGACACCGAGCTGAGGAAGATCGTGCGGGGGTGGAGCTTCCGCACGAGGAAGCCAGTGGCCGATGAGGATCGCGAGTGCCAGCGGGTAAACGGTGGGCCATGGTGCGGTGGTGGAAGTGACGCCGAGGTCGTCGACCAGGGTGGGAAGGGCCACTCCAGCAGGATCTGCCGTCGGCGCCGGGGTGCGCTGTCGGCTGCCGGAGCCGATGCGCTCAGGTTTGTGCTGCCGGTCATGTCGACAGCCTCACGTCGTCACGACACTGCGCCCGGCCGCAGCAACGTCGAGGTGGCCGGGCGGGCGCAGGCCGGAGCGTGGGTCAGTTGTGGATGAGGCGGTTGACCCGGACCAGGAAGTCCTTGCCGAGGTCGCTGGTGGGGTCGCCCATCAGTTCGGCGATGACGTGCATCGCCAGGTCCCGGCGTTTCGGGGAGCGTTCGGCGATGGCCTTGCCGAGCGCGGCGGGCATCTGTTCGGCGGTGAGGTCGGTGCAGTAGACGGGGCTGCCCGGCTGCTGGCGCCACGAGTCGGTGATGGTGCCGGCGTCGAAGCCGTCGAAGCCCGTCTGCTCGACCAGCGACATGCCCAGGGCCCGGTCGTCGTCATCGTCCGCGGCGACGGGGATCGCGATCCGGCCGGGGGTGCCGCTCGGGTTCGCGTAGGCGACGAAGGACTGTGCCGTGATGGCGTTCCACGCCTTGACGACGCGCCGGCCGAGGTGCTCCTCGACCCAGCGGCTTTCCACCTGCCCGCGATCGAGGGCCGCGATGTGCCCGTCGCGGGTCGGGTAGTAGTTCGAGGTGTCGATGACGACGGCGTCAGCGGGCAGGTCGGTCAGCAGCGGCTTGAGGTCGGGCACCCGGATGAGGGGGACCGAGGTGATGAGGACGTCCACGTCCGCGGCGACGTCGGCCGCCTGCACCGCCTGGGCGCCGGTGGCGAGGACGTCGGCGGGGATCGTCTCGGGACCGCGCGAGTTCGCGATCTCGACGTGGTGGCCGTGGGCGCTCAGCCGCTGGGCCAGCACGCTGCCGATGCTGCCGGCTCCCATGATGCCGATCTTCATGAAGTTCTCCTCCTGGGTGATGTGCTGCGGGTCGTTCATGCGCGCCTCGGGCGCGGCACGCAAAACGGTCGTCTCGTACCTGCGGCGATCACCTGGGTCCGGTCACTGCTCGGTGCCGGTGATGCGTGGGTCGAGTCCGTACTGGTGGGGCACGTCGAGGTTCGTGCGCAAGGTCGTGCCCGGGTACTCGGTGGGGTATCGGTGGGGTAGGTGCCGCGTTGCTGAGCTGCTTGTCCGTCGTGGTCACCGGGCCACCGTCTCGCTGACCGCTGCCTCGGTGGCCGTCTCGCCACCAACCGGTGCGGTCGGGACCGGACCGTCGGCGGCCGGATCCGGTGTCCGACGGATGAAGAAGGCGCCCACCAGCACGAGCAGGCCGATGGCCCCGGCGGTCAGGAAGGCGGCGTGTCCGGCGGACGTGGCCTGGGCGGTGCTGAGCACGCCGGCGTCGCGGGCACCGGAACCGATGGTGTAGGCGGAGACGAACACCGCACCGAAGGCGGCACCGGCGAGCTGCTGGGCCGTGGCGAAGGCCGAGGCGCCGTGGGGGTAGAGCTCGGGGCGCAGGCCGCCCATCGCACTCGTCGTGAGCGTGGCCCACATCGCGGCCTGCGCGCTGGTGAACACCAGCCACGCGACGATCAGCGTGACCACGCTCGTGCTCTCGTCGACCCGGCTGAAGAACCACAGGACGGCCAGCCAGACGAGTGCAGCGGGGATCATCAACGGGCGTGGGCCGAAGCGGTCGTGCACCCGGCCGCTCGCAGCCGCCACGATCGAGATCGCCGCCCCGCCCGGGATCAGGAAGAGCCCGAGTTGCAGGGTGCTCAGCCCGGTGACGTGGGTCAGCACCAGCGGGAGCACGACCAGCAGGCCGATGCCGTTGCCCGCGACGAAGAGCATCACCACCAGAGGTGCGGTGAACGACCCTCGTAGGAAGATCCGCATGTCCAGGAACGCGCTGTCGCGACGTTGCAGGGGAATCTGCCGCAGGACGAACGCCACCAGGCCCACCAGCCCCACCGCGACCGGCAGGTAGGGAGGGATCGGGGTGTGCCCGGAGGACGCCTCGCCGATCAGGGAGAGTCCGTAGACCAGGCCGCCGAACCCGAGCGCGGACAGCAGCAGCGACGGCACGTCCAGGGCCACCGGCTCCGGGGTGGTGGTGTTGCGCAACTTCCACGCGCCCAGAGCCAGGGCGGCAACCGCGATCGGCAGCACCAGGATGAACAGCCAGCGCCAGCTCAGTGTGGAGAGCACGAGACCCGACAGTGCCGGCCCGACCGCCGGTGCCACGGCCGGGACGGCCGTGGTGATCGCCATCATCTGACCGCGGCGACCGGCCGGGACCAGGCGCATGGTCGTGGTCATCAACAGGGGCAGGAAGACGGCGGTGCCGGAGGCCTGGACGATCCGGCCGGTCACCAGGACGCCGAACGTCGGGGCGATCGCGGCGAGCGCCGTCCCGGCGATGAACAGCGACAGCGCGACCAGGAAGACCGTTCGCACGGGGAACCGTCGCATCACGAAACTGCTGGCCGGGATCAGCACGGCCATGGTCAGCAGGAATCCGGTCGTGACCCACTGCCCGGTGCTCGGGGTGACCCCGAAGTCGGCGATCAGCGTCGGGAGCGCGACTCCCAGGAGCAGTTCGTTGAGGAAGACGATGAATGTCGAGACGATCAGGATCCCGATGATCAAGGCGACGCCCGGAGGGAGCCGGTCGCCGGAGTGGACCGCCGGTTCCGGCGCGGCGAGGTCGAATTCCGCGGGGTTGCTCATGTGCGTGCTCGCTGTCTCGGGAGGTCGGAAGGGAAAGATCGATCGGTGCGACGTCCGCGAACCGTCGGCGGGCGCGGGAGCCAGGTCTGGGCCGGGCAAGTCGACGCACGAAGGACGACTGGGCTGGGGGCGGCCAGGTGTGGGTGATCGCGGACCCGCAATCGCCCGAGAGCGGCACTGCGGGTCCGGGACATGCGACCATCGTGCAACCTTCACATCATGTGAATGTCAATTCCGAGCGACGAGGGGTCACTCACACCCCGTCAACCTTGACATCGCTGTAACGTTGCGCGGGTGCTGGGGAGGTGGTCATGAAGATCGGTGAGCTGGCGAAACGCACCGAGGTCCCGACGCGCATGCTGCGCTACTACGAAGAGCAGGGGCTCATCACGCCGCGGCGGCAGCAGAACGGCTACCGAGAGTACGACGAGTACTTGGTGGACCGGGTGAAGAAGATCCGCGGCCTGCTCGACTCCGGCATCCCCACGCGCATCATCGGCGACATGCTGCCGTGCCTCAACCAGCCCCAGGAGATCGTTGTCGCCGATCCCGACCCTGAGCTGCGCGCGATGCTCGTGCGTGAGCGCGACCGGATGACCGACCGCATCGCCCTGCTGGAGCACCACTGCCACGCCCTCACCCAGTACATCGCGGCCATGGACCGCTCCCTCGCCACCACGACCGAGACCCCCCAACCGCGATGAACCTCGACCCTAGGGTGGCCGAATGACCTTGCTCGATCTCGACCCGGACCAGCTGCTCTCCACCACGCGGGCGGTCCGCAAGCGCCTCGACTTCACCCGTCCGGTGCCCGACGACGCGATCCGCGAGTGCGTGGCGATGGCCCTGCAGGCGCCGTCGGGCTCGAACATCGTGACCATGCGGTTCGTCGTGATCCGCGACGAGGCGAAACGCCGGGCGGTCGGAGACGTCTACCGCGAGGTGTACGCCGGGTACAAGGCCTCCCCGGGATATCCCGGCAAGCCCACCGGTGACGACGCCCGCGACGCCGTGCAGCAGCGGGTGGCAAGCTCCGCCGACCACCTGGGCGAGCACATGGGCGACGCACCGGTACTGGTGCTGGCCTGCAACGAAGGCCCCAACCGGCAGTGGGCGGTCGCCGGCATGAGCAACGTCATCCCGGCCACGTGGAGCTTCATGCTGGCCGCCCGCGCCCGCGCGCTGGGCACCGCGTGGACGTCGATGCACCTCGCCCGCGAACGCGACGTGGCCGACATCCTGGGACTCGACTACGAAACGGTCGCGCAGGCCGTGCTCACGCCGGTCGCGTACACGAAGGGCACGGATTTCCGCCCGGCCGGGCGCCCCGACCCGGACGAGGTCATCCGCTGGATCTGAGGCCTGTCCCGTAGGTCACCACCTGGCAGGCCTCGCGGCACGCACACGCCGGCGGCTTGCACGCCAGGAGCTGAGAAAGCCGGACGGGGGTAGGTGCTCTCCGGCTGGCCGAGGCCACCGGTAGCCGGCGGACCGGCTACCGCTCGTCCGCCGCGTCCGGGTCACGCGGCGCCCGGTAGGTGCGTCCGCTCAGGTCGGGCAGGGTGACCGTGTGGTGGCCGTGGACCCGGACGCGGGGGCGCACGTACGGCGGGAGCCGGGCGACGTCGGCGTCCAGCACCGGACAGCCCTGCCCGCGCAGCCCGGCCAGAGCCCGGACCCGGAGGTCGTGCGGGCCATGGCGCACACCGTTGTCGATCTTCTGTCGTGCGTCGTAGAGG